>WGBS01000246.1 GCA_015494165.1 Gammaproteobacteria bacterium
GAAGCTCGTGGTGGAGACGCCCGCGGGCTACGAGGTCGCGCACGTGCGCCTCGGCACGGGCGGCGTGGCGCACGCGGCCGGCGGCGACGGCTGGCTGGAGCGCATCGCCTCCGCCTACCGCCCCGCGGGCGCCCTGCGCTGGGAACCGGCCGAGCACCCGGCGCGGGGCAGGCGCCACCCGCTCGCGGCTGCCGCCTGGGCGCGGCCCGAGCTCGAGGGTTTCCGCCGCTTCGCGGCCATGCCCTTCGTGCTCGCCGCGAGCCGCGACGCGGCCGGGCGCGAATGCGTGTGGCTCTCGGATCTGCGCTTCGTCGTGCCGGGCCTGCCGCCGCCCTTTCGCTTCGAGCTCTGCCGCGGCGCGCGGGCGGGCGCCTGGACGCTCAGGCTCCTGCCGCGCCGCCCGCGCGGGGCGCACGCGCCCTTCATGGCGGACTGAGGCCGCCCAGGGCGCCGCGCAGGCCGTCGAGCACGTACTGCACGGCGAGCGCCGCCACCACCAGCCCCAGCACGCGCGTGACGACGTTGGCGCCCGTCTGGCCGAGCAGGCGCGTGATGCGCGCCGCCAGGCACAGCGCCATCGCCGTCACCGCCACCACGGCGAGGATGACGGCGGCGAGCTCGAGGGAGGCACCGAGCCCCTCGCGGCCGGCGGCAAGGAGGATGACCGTGGTGAGCGCGCCCGGACCGGCGATGAGCGGGAAGGCGAGCGGGAACACCGAGAGGTCCTCGCGGTGGAGCGCCTCCTCGCGCTCCGAGGGCGTCGTCGTGCGCAGCCCCGTGTGGCGCACGAAGACCATGTCGAGGGCGAGCAGGAACAGCAGCAGGCCACCGGCGATGCGGAAGGCCGGCAGCCCGATGCCCAGCGCGGCGAGGAGACGCTCGCCCGCGAAGGCGAAGACGAGCATGAGCGCCGCCGAGAGCCCCACCGCGCGCAGCGCCGTGCGGCGGCGCTCCGCCTCCGGGAGGCCCGCCGCCAGCCCCGTGAAGATGGGCGCGAGCCCCACCGGGTCGACCACCACAAAGAGCACGACGAACTCGTGCAGCAGGCGCTCCATGGGCGAGAGGGTAGCACGCCCCGGGCCGCGGACGGCGGATCAACGGCTTGCGGCGCGGGCCGGCCAGCGCCGCGCGCGCCATGCAACAACATGTTGTTTTCGCAAGACATTTTTTCCACATGCGCAGGGCGGCGGTGGCGCTATACTTGGGGACCGGGCCCGCGCGCTCCGGAGCTGGCGCGCGCGGGGCCCGGCAGACGGCCCTTTTTCGGGGCCTGGGCGCGGGACCGGGGCGCTGCCGCCGCCCGCCCGGCCGGCCGGACCGCACGGGCCCGGCTGCCGGTCCAGCGGGCGCCCCAGCGCCGGATCGAGGCGGTGCGGCACCTCATCCGGAGCCATCATCCCGAGGCAACACCCCCTGGGGCGCAGCGCCGCGACGGCGGCAGTCCCGCAGACCTCGCCCAGAAGCCCGGGGCGGGCGCCACGCGCCCGCCTTTTTCTTTGTCCGCTGAGCGCCCGTGACCGCCCGCTACCACGCGCCCCATCGCTGGGACGTGACGCCTGCCGAGGCGCGCGCCATCCAGGCGCGGCTCGCGCGGTGCGTGGAGACCGCCGACCGCCTCGGGCCGGTGCGGCGCGTGGCCGGCATCGACATCGGCTTCGAGGAGGGCGGGCGCGTGACGCGCGCGGCGGTGGCGGTGCTCTCCTTCCCGGGGCTGGAGCCGCTGGAGGAGGCCGTCGTGCGCGAGCCCACGCGCTTCCCCTACGTGCCGGGGCTGCTCTCCTTCCGCGAGGTGCCGGCGGCGCTCACGGCGCTCGAGCGCCTCGCCGCCGCGCCCGACCTGCTGCTCTGCGACGGGCAGGGCTATGCGCACCCGCGCCGCTTCGGCCTCGCCTGCCACCTCGGCGTGGTGACGGGCATCCCGAGCATCGGCGTGGCCAAGTCGCGCCTCGTCGGCGCGCACGGCCCCGTGCCGGAGGCGCGTGGCGCCTGGACGCCGCTCGTCGACGGCAGCGAGCGCATCGGCGCGGTCGTGCGCACGCGCGCCGGCGTGCGCCCCGTCTACGTCTCCACCGGCCACCGCGTGAGCCTGCCCACCGCGGTCGAGCTCACGCTCGCCTGCACGGGCCGCTTCCGCCTGCCGGAGCCCGCGCGCGCCGCGCACCGTCTCGCCTCGGCGCCGGCGGACGCGGGTGCGACGCGCGCACGGCGCGGGCGCGAAGCGGCGCACGGACGCAGCGCGGCGCGCCGGCGCAAAGTCTGAGGCATGGACTGGTCACGCATCGACGGGCGGCTGCTGGTCGGCGAGTGCCCCGTCTCCTCGGACGACCTCGCCGCGCTCGAGCTCGCCGGCGTCGACGGCCTGCTCAGCCTGCAGCACGACGAGTGCCTCGCCGCCCTCGGCCTCGACTGGGAGGCGCTGGCCGCGGCGCTGGCCGCCGCGGGCGTGGAGGCGCGGCGCGTGCCCATGCGCGACTTCGACGAGGCCGACATGCGCCGCAGGCTCCCCGAGGCGGTGCGCGCCCTGCACGGGCTGCTCTCGGCCCGCCGCCGGGTCTACGTCCACTGCACGCAGGGCGTGGGGCGCTCGCCGCTGGTGGTGGCGGCCTACCTCAGCTTCGTCGAGGGCCTCGACCCGGTCGAGGCCTACGAGCGCGTGCGGCGCGCGCGCCCGCGGGCGGTGGCGCTGTGGGACCCGCTCATGGGCTGCCGCACCGACCTGCTCCTCGGCGCGCGCGGGGAGCTCGAGCGGCGCACCGCCGAGCGCTGCCCCGCCGGCGCCGGCGCCGGCACCCGCGCGCTGGTGCGCGAGGCCGTGGAGGCGGAGCTCCTGCGCGAGCGCGTCCTCGCCGCCTCCGCCAGCGCCTGAGGCGCGTCGGGCGCGGTCACGCGCGGCGGCGCGACCACCAGGCGGCGAGGGCCGAGCCCGTGAGGTTGTGCCAGACCGAGAACAGCGCCCCCGGCAGCGCCGCGAGCGCGCCGAAGTGCTTGGCGGCGAGCGCCACGCCGAGCCCGGAGTTCTGCATCCCGACCTCGATGGCCAGCGTGCGCGCGAGCCGCCGCTCCAGGCCGAGGATGCGCGCGGCCGCGTAGCCCAGCGCGAGGCCGAGGGCGTTGTGCAGCGCGACGGCCGCCGCCAGCGCCGGGCCCACGGCCGCGAGCCGCTCGCGCGTGAGGGCGACGATGATGGCGATGATGAGGGCGATGGCCGCCACCGAGACCAGCGGCATGGCGCGGCGCACGCGCGCGAGCCGCCGGTGCCACAGGGTGTTGGCGAGCACGCCGAGCGCGACCGGCACCAGCACGATGGCGGCGGTGTCGCGCATCATCGCCGCGACCGGCACCTCCACGCGCGCGCCCGCCCAGAGCCAGGTGAGGAGCGGCGTCGCCCACGCCGCGAGCAGCGTGGAGACGGCGGTGAGGGTGATGGACAGCGCCACGTCGCCGCGCGCGAGGTAGCAGATCACGTTCGAGGCGGTGCCGCCGGGGCAACTCCCGACGAGGATCAGGCCCGCGGCGAGCGCCGGCGGCAGGCCCGCGAGCGTGGCGGCCACCCACCCCGCCGCCGGCATCACCAGGTACTGGAGCGCCACGCCGAGCGCCACCGTGCCGGGCCGGCGCAGGGCCTCGGCGAAGCTCGCCGTCGTGAGCGTCGCGCCCATGCCGAACATGACCACGCCGAGCAGGGGCACGATGGCCGGCTTGAGGGCGACGAAGGGCGCGGGCCACAGCCAGGCGGCGGCGGAGGCGGCCAGCGCCCAGACGGGAAAGAGCGTGGTGGCGGTGGCGATCACCCGGCGCCGTCCCCGGCGAGGCGCACCTCGCCGCCGCGCACCTCGACGGGCACGGGCTCGAGGGCATCGCCGGCGCAGGGGCCGGCCACGCACAGCCCGTCCTCGATGCGGAAGCGCGCATCGTGCATGGCGCAGCGGATGAGGTCGCCCTCAGGCGTGAGGAAGTCGTCCGGGCGCCATTCGAGGTTGAGGCCGGTGTGCGGGCAGCGGTTGACGTAGACGTGGACGGCCGCGCCGCGGCGCACCGCGAGCACGGGCGTGCCGTCCGGCAGCTCCAGCCCCCGGGCGCCCCCGTCCGGGATGTCCTCGATGCGGCAGAGCACGCCTTGCTCCGTCATGCCTCCCAGTCCTCCGGGCCGAGCCCGTCGAGCCCCTCGCGCGCGCACTTGCGCCCCGCGAGCCGCACGGCGCCGGCGACCGCCTCCTGCGGCGGCAGGCCGGCGAGCAGGCCGTGGACGAGCCCGGCGTTGAGCACGTCGCCGGCCCCGAGGGTATCGGCCACGGGCCCGGCGCGGAAGGCCGGCACGCGGCCCGAGGCGCCGTCCGGCGCCGACCAGGCCGCCCCCTCGTCGCCCCACGCGCACACCAGGAGCGCCCGCGGGGCGAGCGCGCGCAGCGCGGCGAGCGCCGCCTCCGGCGTGGCCCAGCCGCGCGCGGCGGCGTAGGCGCGCGCGGCGACCACCAGGTCGGCGCGGCCGGCCAGCGCCTCGAGGCCCGGGCGCGGCTTCTCGAGCTCGAGCGAGACCTGCGCCCGCGGCGCCCCGGCCCGCACGCGGGCCATCATGCCCCCCAGCGCCTCGACGTTGCGGCCCTCGAAGTGCACCCAGGCGAGGTCCTCCAGCGGCACGGCGTCGAGGTCGGCCGCCTCGAGCTCCGGCAGCGCGCGGTGGTGGACGATGGTGCGCGCGCCGGTGGCGGCGCTCAGCAGCACGTAGGAGACGGGCGTGGCCCCCTCGCGCCGCACCGCGTGAGCGAGGGAGACGCCGCGGCGGGCGAGCATCGCCTCCAGCGCGCGGCCCTCGGCGTCGGCGGCGAGCACCGCGAGCAGCGCCACCCGGTGGCCGAGGGCGGCGAGCACGGCGGCGGTGTTGGCGGCGTTGCCGCCGGGCGCGAGGCGGCGCCCCAGCGCGCGCAGCTCCTCGTCCTCGGCCGGGTGGTGCGGCACGCGCAGCACCACGTCGAGGACGGCGTTGCCGACGACGAGCACGCGCGCGCCGCTCATCGCCCCCGCCCCGCCGCCGGCGGCACCGGCGTGCCGGCCTGGGCCGCCGCCGCGCTATGCTGGACCCCATGCGGCACGCCACCCCGGAGGAAGCCGAGCAGGCCTTCTACCGCGCCTTCGAGCGCCGCGACCTGGAGGCCATGATGCGCGTGTGGGCCGAGGCCGCGCACGTGGTCTGCATCCACCCCATGGGCGAGCGCCTCACGGGCGTCGAGGCGGTGCGCCGCGGCTGGGCCGAGATCTTCGCGGGCGGCGTGGAGCTCGCCTTCCGGCTCGAGGCCGTGCACCGCGTCCACGGCCCGAACCTCGCAGTGCACGTGGTGCGCGAGGTCATCCACGTGGCGGGCGAGCCGCGCCCGCGGCCGCCGGTGGAGGCGACCAACGTCTACCAGCTCGAGCGCGACGGCTGGCGCATGATCCTGCACCACGCCTCCCCCGTGGGCCGGCCGCGTCCGCGCGAGGCGCGCCCGCCGCTCCACTAGCGCCCCTCCCCGACGCCGTCGGCCCCGGCGGCCTCGACCGCCGGGCGCAGCGCGGCGAGCACGACGAGGCCGGGCAGGGCCGCGGCGAAGCTCGCGAGGAAATAGGCCGCCCACCCCTGGTGCTCGGCCACCAGGCCGGCGCCCGGGCCCACCAGCACGCGCCCCACCGCCGCCAGCGCCGAGAGCAGCGCGAACTGCGTGGCGGTGTAGCGGTGGTCGCACAGGCCCATCAGCAGCGCGACGAAGGCGGCCGTGCCCATGCCGCCGGCCAGGTTCTCGAGACCGATGACCGCGGCGACCAGCGCCGGCACCGGCCCCGTGGCGAGCAGGGCGAGGAAGCCGAGATTGGTGAGCGCCTGCAGCAGCCCGAAGAGCATCAGCGCCCGCCACAGCCCGAGGCGCGCCATCCACGCCCCGCCCCACAGCGCGCCGGCGAGCAGCGCCGCCAGCCCCAGCACCTTGCTGTAGAGCCCCACCTCGCCCAGGCTCAGGCCCACGCCGCGGATCAGAAAGGCCGTGGTCAGCGTCCCGGCGAAAGCGTCCCCGAGCTTGTAGAGCACCACCAGCGCGAGCAGCGCCCAGGCGCCGCGCCGCCGGAAGAAGGCGCGGAAGGGGCCGGCGACGGCCTCGGCGAGGCTCGCCGGCGGCGGCGCCGGCCGCTCGGGCGCGGGGCCTGCGAGCGTGCCCGCCACGCCCACCGCCATGAGCAGGGCCATGGCGGTCCAGGCGGCCGGCCAGCCCTCGCGCTCGGCCACGACCAGCGCCCCCGCGCCCGAGACCAGCATCGCCACGCGGTAGGCGGCCACCGAGACCGCCGCCCCCAGCCCGCGCTCGGCCGGGCGCAGCACGTCGGTGCGGTAGGCGTCGAAGGCGATGTCCTGCGAGGCCGAGGCGAAGGCGATGGCCAGCGCGAGCCCTGCCACCGCGAGCGGGGCGGCGGCCGGCTCGAGCGCCGCCATCGCGGCGATCGCCGCGGCGAGGGCGAGCTGCGTGCCCAGCATCCAGCCGCGGCGGCGGTCCAGCCACGGGGGCACGAAGCGGTCCATCAGCGGCGACCACAGGAACTTGAAGGTGTAGGGCAGGCCGACGAGCGTGTAGAGGCCGATGGCGGCCAGATCCACGCCGCTCACCGTGAGCCAGGCCTGGAGCGTGGCGCCGCTCAGCGCCAGCGGCAGCCCCGATGCGAAGCCCAGCGGCGCCATGACCAGCACGCGCCGGCCGAGGAGCCGCCCCGTCCTCACCACTCCCTGCCCAGCGGCCAGTCGTAGTCCATGATGAGCGGCGCGTGGTCGGAGAAGCGCCGGTCCTTGTAGATGCGCGCGCGCCGCGCGGCGGCCCCGAGGCGCGGCGTCGCCACTTGGTAGTCGATGCGCCAGCCGACGTTCTTCTCCCAGGCGCGGCCGCGGTTGGACCACCAGGTGTACTGCTCGGGGCGCGGGTCGACGACGCGGAAGGCATCGACGAGGCCCGCCTCGCCGAAGACGCGGTCGAGCCAGGCGCGCTCCTCGGGCAGGAAGCCCGAGTTCTTCTGGTTGGCGCGCCAGTTGCGCAGGTCGATCGGCTTGTGGGCGATGTTCCAGTCGCCGCACAGCAGGTACTCGCGCCGCCGTCGCCGCAGCCCCGCGAGGAAGGGGTAGAAGCGCTCCATGAAGGCGAACTTCGCGGCCTGGCGGTGCTCGCCCGCCGAGCCCGAGGGCAGGTAGACCGAGGCGACGGCGAGCCCGTCGAAGCGCGCCTCCAGGTAGCGGCCCTCGTCGTCGCAGCCCGCCCAGCCGAGGCCCTCGACCACCGCGTCGGGCTCGCGGCGGCTGTAGACCGCAACACCGCTGTAGCCCGGCCGCTCCGCGGGCGCGAACAGGCAGTGCCAGCCGCGCGGGCGGTAGGGCCGCTCGGGCAGCCCCCCGGCGGGGGCGCGGATCTCCTGGAGGCAGACGACGTCGGCGCGCTGGCGCACGAGCCATTCGAACAGGCCCTTGCGCGCGGCGGCGCGGATGCCGTTGACGTTGAGCGTGACGATACGCATCTGACGGTTTACGGCTCGCAGCTTACGGTGTACGGTTCGGCCCCCGGCACGGCCGCCCCCCCGGCACGGCCGGCCACCGTACACCGTCGGCGGCATACCGTAAACCGATGCGAGACTGGCAGCGGGAGTTCATCGAGTTCGCCCTGGAGTGCGGCGTCCTGCGCTTCGGGGAGTTCCGCCTCAAGTCCGGCAGGCTCAGCCCCTACTTCTTCAACGCCGGCCTGTTCGACACAGGCGAGCGCCTGCGCCGCCTGGGCGGCTACTACGCGCGCGCCCTGGTCGAGTCCGGGCTCGCCTGCGACGTGCTCTACGGCCCCGCCTACAAGGGCATCCCGCTGGTGACCGCCACGGCCATCGCGCTCGCGGCCGAGCACGGGCGCGACCTGCCCTGGGTCTTCAACCGCAAGGAGGTCAAGCGCCACGGCGAGGGCGGGCGGCTGGTGGGCGCGCCCCTGCGCGGGCGTGTGCTGATCGTCGACGACGTGGTCTCGGCCGGGACCTCGGTCAACGAGTCGGTGGAGATCATCCGCGCGGCGGGCGCCGAGCCCGTGGGCGTGCTGGTGGCGCTCGACCGGCGCGAGCGCGGCACCGAGAGCGGCCTCTCGGCCATGGAGGAGATCGAGCGGCGCCACGGGCTGCGCGCGCTCGCCATCGTCTCGCTCGACGAGATCGTGCGCTACCTGGAGCGCGACCCGGAGCGCGCCGCGGACCTCGAGCGCCTGCGCGCCTACCAGGCCGAGTACGGGCCCGTGGCGGGCGCGGGCTGAGCCCGCGCGCGCCTCAGGAGGCGCGCGCGGGGGCCGCGGCGCGGTTCCGGATGTAGAACGACAGGCTCCCGTCCACGTCGCGCGTGGCGCCGAGCACCGCATGGCCCGTGCGCGCCGCCCAGGCCGGGACGTCGCTGGCCGCGCCCGGACAGTCGCTCACGAGCTTGAGCACCGCCCCCGGCGGCATGGCCGCCAGCGCGCGGCGGGCCTCGACCGCGGGCTTGGGGCAGCGCGCGCCGCGCATGACCAGCACGCGGTAGGGCGTCCAGGGGTCGCCGTTGCGCACGTCCACCCACACCAGGCGCCCGCGGCAGACGAGGTCGGCCACCTCGCGGCCGGTGTGCCGCGCCCAGGCGCGCACGTCCTCGGCCACGGCGGGGGCGTCCAGCACGAAGCGCACCACGGCCCCCTGCGGCGCGTCGGCGAGCGCCCGGCGCAGGTGGCCGAGCAGCGCCGCCGGCTCGACGCCCGTGAGGTCCACGGTGCGGACCGGCCCGTCGGAGAGGGGTTCGGGATTCGCCATCGCTCCTGTCCTCCGCTCGCGGGCGGCGCCGCCCGGCGGCACCGCCCGTCCCCGTTATCGGGCTGTGGGCGGCGGCCCTTTAGCCCGGCGGCGCTGCGGGAATTGACCGCCGTCAAGGCGCCCCGCGGGCGGCCGTGGCAGGTTGAGTCTGGGTGATCAGGTCCATCGAAAGCCCGGTAGCGAACGCGTCCCCGGGCGGGAGGTGCCAGCGATGGACGCCCTGACCGGCCTTGCCGTCGTCGCCGCGCTGGCCACGGCCGCGGTGCTGGTCGCCGGCATCGCCAGCATGATGCACGGCGGCGAGTTCGACGAGCGCCACGGCGGCCAGCTCATGGTCGCGCGCGTGGGCCTGCAGGCGCTCGCCTTCGCGCTGCTGCTCGCGGCGATGGGTCTCGCGCTGCTGCGCGGCTGAGGCGGCCTCAGCTCGTCAGCTTGCGGTAGACGTCCGAGACCTTGAAGGGGAGCTTGCGCACCTCGTCGACGACGACGTAGTTGGCGGGGCCGTAGAGGTGCGGCAGGTAGTCGCGCGCCTCGCGGTCGATCGTGATGCAGAAGGGATGGATGCCCTCGCGCCGGGCCTCGACGAGGGCCATGCGCGTGTCCTCGATGCCGTAGGTGCCGCGGTAGCCGTCGAAGTCATCGGGCTTGCCGTCGGAGAGCGTCACCAGCAGCTTGGTGCGCGCCTCCACCTCGCGCAGCATCCCCGTCAGGTGGCGGATGGCGACCCCCATGCGCGTGTAGTCCTGGGGGCGGATGCCGCTGATGCGCGCGCGCACCTCGTCCGAGTATGGCTCGTCGAAGCGCTTGATGCGGTAGAGCTCGCAGCGCTTGCGCGTCATCCCCGAGAAGCCGTAGATGGCGTAGCGGTCGCCGAGGGTCTCGAGCGACTCGCACAGCAGCACCAGCGCCTCGCGCTCGGCGTCGTTGATCCAGCCCTTGGTCGAGCCCGACATGTCCACCATGAACAGGACGGCGATGTTGCGCTCCTCGCGGCGCTTGCGCACGAAGAGGCGGTCGGTCATCTCCTGTCCGGTGGCCGCGTCGGCGTAGGCCTCGACGAGGGCGTCGATGTCCACCTCCTCGCCCTCGGGCTGGCGGCGCAGCAGGCGGTCCTCGCCGCGCAGCGCCTCGAAGGTGCGCCGCAGGCTGGCGACGAGGCCGCGGTGGCGGCGCAGGGTGCGCTCGACGAAGCCGTCGCGCACCGGGTGCACGTCGAGCTCGCGCAGCACGCACCAGCGCTTGCGGTAGTGGCCGCGCCGGTAGTCCCACTCGTCGTGCAGGTGGGCCCCCTCCTCGTGGTACATGCCCTTCCACACGTCGCGCGGGTCGCGCCCGGCGGGCTGCGCCCCGGCGTCGTACTCCCCGGGCCCCGCCGGCACCAGGTACTCCTCCGGGATCTCGCCCAGGTCCTGCACGATGGAGGTGAGCAGCCCGCGCACCTCCTCGGGCGGCTCGATGGGCTGGCCGTCGAGCTCGAGGCGGAAGGTGAAGCCCTCGGGCGCGGCCGGGTCCTCGATGCGCTCGAGCGTGAAGGGAGCCGCCTCGAGGCGGACGGGGTCGGGCACGGCGCCGCGCTGCTCCTCGGCCAGCGCGGCGAGCTCGCGCCGCAGGCTGCGGCGCTCGCGCTCGAGGCGGGCCTCGAGGACGGCGGCCACGGCCTCCGGGCGCGGTGGCCCCTCCCAGGGGCGCGGCGGGGGCAGCGCGACGCGGCCGGCCCACGCGAGCGCGAGCTCGAGGCTGTCGGCGGCCGTGGCCTCCGGGGCCGCGAGCCGCCGCGCGGCCTCGGGCCACGGCTCGGGCCAGGGCGCGACCGCGAGCGCCGCGGCCAGCGTATCGAGCTCGCGCCGCGCCCCGGGCAGGGCCCGCGCCAGCCGCGCCTCCAGGCGCAGGGCCTCGAGCGCCGCGTAGAGGGCGGCCGCCTCGGCGCCCGCCTCGCGCAGGCGCGCGAGCAGCGGCGCGCGCCAGGTGCCGAACCAGCACTGCGCCCACAGGCACACGGCCATCGCCTTGTAGAGCCGGAAGTTGCCCTCCCGGTCCCCGAGCACCCCGAGCACCGGCGGCAGATGCAGGGTCTCGGTGTCGGTCCAGGGCGCCTCGCCCGCCTCGACCTTGAGCGGACGCCCGCCGAGGCCGCGCACGTAGCGCTCGAGCACGCCCGCGACCTCCTCCAGCGCGAGCCCCGCGGCGCGGGCGCGCGCCCGCTCGGCGAAGGCCTCCACCTCGCGCAGGGCGGCGACGGCCGGGTAGAGGCCGGCGCTGTCGTAGGTGTCCATGGCCTGGCGCACCCAGGCCTCGACGCCGGCCTCGTCCATGAGGCGCAGCGCCCGCGGGGCGAGGCTCGCGAACTGGTAGGCGAGCTCGGCGTGCGCGGCGGCGAGCACCGCCACCCAGCGCAGCACGAGCTCCTGCTCGGCGCGGGAGAAGGCGGCGAGCTCGCGCGCGGGCCCCGCCGCGGTGCGCCGCGAGGACAGCACCAGGTCGAGGTGCTCGTCGAGACGCGCCTCGATGGCCGCCGCCGACAGCGGCTCGCCCTCCAGGGCGCGCGCGGCGGGCGGCGGGACGGCGGCCATGGCCCTCAGAAGAGCGAGGCCGAGAGCTCGTGGATGGCCGCCAGCATCTCCGGGTCGTCCGTGAGCGCCTGGGCCACGGCCGCGCGGCAGGCGGCCACGGGCGGGATGCCGGAGACGATGAGCTTGGCCGCCTGCACCAGCAGCCGCGTGGAGGCGCCCTCGTCGAGGCCCGAGCCCTTGAGGTTGCGCGTCATGTGGGCGAACTTGACGAGCCGCTCGGCGAGCTCCGGCTCGATCCCGGTCTCCTTCTCGACGATGCGGCGCTCGAGCTCCGGCTCCGGGTAGTCGAACTCCAGGGCGACGAAGCGCTGGCGCGTACTCTGCTTGAGGTCCTTGAGCACGCTCTGGTAGCCCGGGTTGTAGGAGATGGCGAGGCAGAACTCCGGCGGGGCCTTGAGCAGCTCGCCGCGCTTCTCCATGGGGAGCACGCGGCGGTCGTCGGCGAGCGGATGGATCACCACCGTGGTGTCCTTGCGCGCCTCGACGATCTCGTCGAGGTAGCAGATCCCGCCGCAGCGCACGGCCCGCGCCAGCGGCCCGTCCACCCACACGGTCTCCCCACCGGCCACCAGGAAGCGGCCCACCAGGTCCGAGGCCGTGAGGTCGTCGTGGCACGAGACCGTGATCAGGGGACGCTTCAGGCGCCAGGCCATGTGCTCCATGAAGCGCGTCTTGCCGCAGCCCGTCGGCCCCTTCAGCAGGACCGGGAGCTGGTTGCGCCAGGCCGCCTCGAAGACCTCGATCTCGTCGCCGACCGGCTCGTAGTAGGGCTCGGTCTCGACGAAGTACTCCTCGGGGCGCAGGGTCTGGCCGGTCACGATTCCGGGCTCCATCAGCTTCCGTGGCAGGCCAGACTAAACGCATCCCCCGGGGGCCGCAAGCGCGGGGCCGGGTTGGAAAAAACGCCCCTGCATACGGGGTTTCTATTCGCGCATCGGAAATTTCGATGCCTTATCCCATCCGGGCGTATGGCGCCGCCCGGCCGGAAAGGGTAGAGTTTTAGCCGTTTCGGCGGGGCGCGGCGCCGGACGCCCCGACCGCCTGGACCGGACCAAAAGCACAACTTTAGCCCGGGGCCGGAGGGGGTGTGCGGCCCGCTCCAGGTCTCCTTCCGTTCCGCATAGGAGGACTGACCCATGTCGGAGCCAGTCGCGACCAACCAGACCATCCTGGTCGTGGGGGGCGGCATCAGCGGCATGACGGCCGCGCTCGAGGCGGCCGAGTGCGGGAAGCAGGTCATCCTGGTCGAGAAGAGCCCTTCGGTGGGCGGCCGGGTCTCGCAGCTCTACAAGTACTTCCCCAAGATGTGCTTCCCGACCTGCGGCCTCGAGATCAACCTGCGCCGGCTCAAGGCCAACCGCAACATCCGCCTCCTGACCATGGCCGAGGTGACGCGGCTGGAGGGCGAGCCCGGCGACTACACCGCCACGGTCAGGATCCGCCCGCGCTACGTCAACGAGAACTGCACTGCCTGCGGCGCGTGCGCCGAGGCGGTCGAGGCCGAGTTCGACGACGAGTTCCACTTCGGCCTCAAGAAGCGCAAGGGCGCGTATCTTCCCTTCACCATGGCCTACCCGCAGCGCTACGTGCTCGACCCGCGCATCATCGGCACCGAGGACGCCGAGCGCGCCAAGGCCGCCTGCAAGTACGACGCCATCGACCTCGACATGCAGGAGCAGACGGTCGAGCTCAAGGTGGGCGCCGTGGTGTGGGCCACGGGCTGGAAGCCCTACGACGCCGCGCGCATCCAGCCCTACGGCTACGACCGTTTCCAGAACGTCATCACGAGCGTCGAGCTCGAGCGCATCATGGACCCCAACGGCCCCACGGGCGGGCGCCTGGTGCGGCCCTCGGACGGCAAGGAGGCGAAGAACATCGCCTTCATCCAGTGCGCCGGCTCGCGCGACCGCAACCACCTCAAGCACTGCTCGCGCATCTGCTGCATGGCCTCCCTCAAGCAGTCCACCTACCTGCGCGAGAAGTTCGGCGACGAGGGCAAGGCGACCATCTACTACATCGACATCCGCGCCATCGACCGCATCGAGGACTTCTACGCCCGCGTCAAGGCCGACCCCAACGTCAGCTTCATCAAGTCCAAGGTGGCGAGCATCACCGAGGACCACGCGACGGGCGACGTCATCCTCCACGGCGTGGACACCGAGGGCTACCACCGCTACAGCAACCGCCACGACCTGTGCGTGCTCGCCATCGGCATGGAGCCGAGCGTGCCCGCCGACCAGTTCCCGACGGAGCTGGTGGTGGACGAGAACGGCTTCATCCAGCGCGACCCGGCCAACGGCGCCATCTTCGCCGCCGGCTGCTCGGAGGACGCGCTGGACGTCAACCGCGCCGTCCAGAGCGGCACGGCGGCGGCGCTCAAGGCCATCCAGGTGGTGAACCGGGTCGCGGGGACGGAGGGCTGAACCGTGTCTGACGTGAAGATCGGCGCCTACATCTGCAAGGGCTGCGGGCTCGGCGAGCGCCTCGACACCGCCGCGCTCGCCAAGATCGCCGAGCGCGAGGGCAAGGCCGCGCTCGCCAAGGAGCACGACTTCCTGTGCAGCGAGCAGGGCGTGGCCATGATCCGCGAGGACATCGAGAAGGAGGGCCTCAACCGGATCGTCATCGCCGCCTGCTCGCGCCGCGCCAAGACCGAGGCCTTCGGCTTCGACGGCGACGGGGTGGCCGTCTCGCGCGCCAACCTGCGCGAAGGCGTGATCTGGGCGCGTCCCGACACCGAGGAGGCGCGCGAGACCACCCAGGAGATGGCCGAGGACTACGTGCGCATGGCCTGCGCCGAGGTGCGCTACATGGAGCCGCCCAAGCCCAACCCCGAGGCGCAGACGCACCGGCGCATCCTGGTGGTGGGCGGCGGCGTGAGCGGCATGACCGCGGCGCTGGAAGCCGCCAAGGCGGGCTACGAGGTCACCCTCGTCGAGAAGACGGGCGCCCTCGGCGGCATGGCGGCCAGGCTGCACCGGCGCGTGCCGGACCACGCCCCCTATGCCGACCCGCAGGAGACGGGCGTCGAGCAGATGATCCGGGAGGTCGAGGAGAACCCGAAGATCGAGGTGGTGCTGAACGCGCGCATCACGCGCACGAGCGGCGCCCCCGGGCGCTTCTCGGCCGACATCACCACCGAGAGCGGCCAGACCCGCACCGAGAATTTCGGGGCCATCGTCCAGGCCTCGGGTTTCATCCCCTACGACGCGAGCAAGCTGCCGGAGCTCGGCTACGGCAAGACACCGGACGTCGTCACCCAGCTCGAGCTCGAGGAGCTCGTGCGCAAGGCCGACGGCGGCCCCATCAAGCGGCCCTCGGACGGCAAGGAGGTGCGCAGCGTCTTCTTCGTGCAGTGCGCGGGCCAGCGCTCCGACAAGGAGGGGCACCTGCCCTACTGCTCCGGGTTCTGCTGCACGGCCTCGATCAAGCAGGCCATGTACTTCCGCGACCAGAACCCGGACATCGACACCACCATCCTCTACACCGACCTGCGCACCCCGGGCTATCTCGAGGACTTCTACCGCTCCGGGCAGCGCAAGGGCGTGATCTTCACCAAGGGCGTGGTGAGCGAGGTGAGGCCCGCCGACGGGGGCGGCACCATCGTCCGCTTCAAGGACCTGATCCTCGACGAGGACGTCGAGGCCGAGGCCGACCTCGTGGTGCTCGCCACCGGCATGATCCCCAACTCCGGCGTCGACATCGAGAAGCCTGAGAAGCGCGAGGGGCAGTCGGACGAGGACTACCAGAAGGCGCTCGAGGAGGCGCGCGTGCGCATGGGCCTCAACCCGGGCGAGGAGTCGGTGCTGAACCTCCAGTACCGCCAGGGCCCGGACCTGCCCAAGCTGCGCTACGGCTTCGCCGACTCGCACTTCATCTGCTTCCCCTACGAGACGCGCCGCACCGGCATCTACGCCGCCGGCCCCGTGCGCCGCCCCATGGACATCGCCCAGGCCATCGAGGACGCCACCGGCGCCGCCCTCAAGGCCATCCAGGCGCTGGAGAACGCGGGCAAGGGCCGCGCCGCCCACCCGCGCGTGGGCGACCTCAGCTACCCCACCTTCCGCCGCGACGGCTGCACCCAGTGCAAGCGCTGCACGGTGGAGTGCCCCTTCGGCGCCATCGACGAGGACGAGGAGCGCTACCCCGTCTTCAACGAGTCGCGCTGCCGGCGCTGCGGCACCTGCATGGGCGCCTGCCCGGTGCGCGTGATCTCCTTCGAGAACTACTCCGTGGACACCGTCGGCCAGCAGATCAAGGCCGTCGACATCCCGGACGAGTTCTCGGAGAAGCCGCGCATCCTGGTGCTCGCCTGCGAGAACGACGCCTA
>WGBS01000247.1 GCA_015494165.1 Gammaproteobacteria bacterium
CTCGAGCACCACGAGCCCATCCTGCTCGTGGGCATCCCGGAGCGCCGCCTGCAGGAATTCGCCGCCCAGTACGCGGGCAAGCGCCTCACCGACCGCATACGCATCGGCGGCGGCTCGCAGGGGGAGGTGGCGGTCGACGGCGTCAGCGGCGCCACCGTCACCGTGATGGTCGTCGACCGCACCATCATGAAGGCCGCCCGCCGTGTCGCCCGCGCGCGCGGGGTGCTGCGCGCGGGTGGTGCCGAGCGGGGGCGGGCGCGCATCCGCCGCGACCTCTACCGCCCCGCAGGCTGGAAGGACCTGGTCGAGGCCGGCGCCTTCGGGCACCTGCGGCTGGCCTCGGCCGAGGTCGACCGCGCCCTGCGTCGCCTCGGCGCGCGCCTCGATCCGCCGCCCGCCAGCCCCGACGAGACCTTCATCGACCTCTGGTTCGGGATCGTGGACCCGCCCGTGGTGGGGCGCAACCTGCTCGGCGACGAGCAGTACCGCTGGCTGATGGGGCAGCTCGCAGAGGGCGAGCACGTGCTGGTCGTGCTCGCCAACGGCCGCTACTCCTTCAAGGGCTCCGGCTACGTGCGCGGCGGCATCTTCGACCGCGTCCAGCTCAGCCAGGGCGAGCAGACCATCCTGTTCCGCGACCTGGACCATTACCGGCTCGCCGACGTCTACCTGGAGGGCATGCCGGCGTTCCGCGAGATGGCGCTCTTCGTCATCCGCGCGGGCTACGAGTTCGACCCCGGCCGCCCCTACCGCCTCGATCTGCTGGTGCGCCAGCAGACCGGCCCCACGGACAGCGTCTTCACCACCTTCTCCGCCACCCACGCCCTGCCCGAGGCCTGGCTGGAGCGCCCGCCGGCGGCCGCGGAGGCCGCGGGGGAGGGCGGCGCGGAGGCGGAGGAGCCCATGTGGGTGAGGGCGTGGAAGCAGCGCTGGCCCGAGGTCGCCGTGCTCCTCGCCGGGCTCGGCTTCCTCACCGTGGTGCTCTTCCTGCAGGACGTGCTCGTGCGCAGGCGGCGGCTGGTCGTGCGGCTGCGCACGGGCTTCCTGCTGTTCACGGTCGGCTTCATCGGCTGGTACGCGCTCGGGCAGCTGTCCATCGTCAACGTCTTCACCTTCCTCGGCAGCCTCATGCGCGGCTTCCGCTGGGAGACCTTCCTGGTCGACCCGATCCTGTTCGTGCTGTGGACCTACGTCGCCGCGGCGGTGCTGCTGTGGGGGCGGGGCGTCTACTGCGGCTGGCTCTGCCCCTTCGGGGCGCTGCAGAAGCTCCTCAACGAGCTCGCGCGCCGCCTGCGCGTGCCGCAGCTCGTGCTCCCCTCCCTGGTGCACGAGCGCCTGCTGGCCGTCAAGTACGTGATCCTGCTGGTGCTGTTCGGCATCTCGCTGCAGTCGCTCGCCACCGCCGAGCGCTTCGCCGAGGTCGAGCCCTTCAAGACGGCGATCCTCCTGCACTTCCAGCGCGAGTGGCCCTACGTGCTCTACGCGGCGGCCTTGCTCGCGATCGGCGTCTTCAGCAGCAAGTTCTACTGCAAGTACCTGTGCCCGCTGGGCGCGGCGCTTGCGCTGCCCACGAGGCTGCGCGTGTTCGACTGGCTCAAGCGCCGCAAGGAGTGCGGGCGTCCCTGCCAGATCTGCGCCGGGGCGTGCGAGATCCAGGCCATCCGGCCGACGGGCGAGATCAACGCCCATGAATGCCACTACTGCCTGGACTGCCAGGTCATCTACTGGGACGACCGTCTCTGTCCGCCGCTGGTCGAGCGCCGGCGGCGGCGCGAGCGTGCCGCCGGCGCCCGGCGCGCGGCGGCGCGCATGGCGGAGGTCCTGCGTGGCCCGCGGCCGGCGGGAGAGCCGGCGGCGGACGCGACGGGGCCGGAGGGCATCAGCGAGGCCGGCGCCGGAGGCGCCGAACGAGAGGGGAGGTGAGCATCATGTCCGACAGAGAGCACGATCGCGGGACCGGCCTTTCGCGGCGCGAGTTCCTGGGCTTCACCGCGGCGGGGGCCGCCGGCACGGCGCTGGTGCCGGCGAGCCTGCTGAGCCGGCCGGCGCACGCCGCCGCCCGGGCCAAGAACGAGGTCGCGCCCGGCGAGCTCGACGAGTACTACGGCTTCTGGAGCGGCGGGCACTCGGGCGAGGTGCGCGTGCTGGGCATCCCGTCCATGCGCGAGCTCATGCGCATCCCGGTCTTCAACCGCGACAGCGCCACCGGCTGGGGCCTGACCAACGAGTCCAAGCGCATCCTCGGCGAGTCCGCGCGCTTCGACAACGGCGACACCCACCACGTGCACATGTCCTACACGGATGGTGCCTACGACGGGCGCTATCTCTTCGTGAACGACAAGGCCAACACGCGCGTCGCCCGCATCCGCTGCGACATCATGAAGACCGACAAGGTCACGGTCATCCCCAACGTCGCGGCGATCCACGGCATGCGGCTGCAGAAGGTGCCGAAGACCGGCTACGTCTTCTGCAATGCCGAGTTCCGCATACCGCATCCCAACGACGGGCGCTTCCTCGACGAGCCCGACAAGTACTACACCATGTTCACGGCGGTCGACGGCGAGACCATGGAGGTCAAGTGGCAGGTCATCGTCGACGGCAACCTCGACAACGTCGACACCGACTACACCGGCAAGTACGCGGCGGCGACCTGCTACAACTCCGAGGGCGGCGTGACCCTGCCGGAGATGATGAAGGCGGACCGCGACTGGACCGTGGTGTTCAACATCCCGCGCATCGAGGAGGCGGTGCGCAAGGGCAAGTACACCACGATCGGCGACAGCAAGGTGCCGGTGGTCGACGGGCGCGGCAAGAACAACCCCTACACCCTCTACGTGCCGACGCCCAAGAGCCCGCACGGCGTCAACATGTCGCCCGACGGCAAGTACTTCATCGCCAACGGCAAGCTCTCGCCCACCTGCACGGTGATCGCGGTGGAGCTGATCGACAAGTGGTTCGCGGGCAAGCTCAAGGACCCGCGCGACGTCGTGGTCGCCGAGCCCGAGCTGGGGCTGGGAC
>WGBS01000248.1 GCA_015494165.1 Gammaproteobacteria bacterium
ATCCTGTTCCGCGTGGACGGCGACGCCGATGCCGTGTTCGCCGCGCTGAAGGCCAACGGCGTGCTGATCAAGAACCTCAACCCCGCCGGTGGGCCGCTGGCCGGCTGCCTGCGCGTCACCGTCGGCAGGCCCGAGGAGAACGACGCCTTTCTCCAAGCGCTTCAATCGGCTATCGCTTGACGGTATGCTCTACCCTTCAATTGCAGGAGACATCCCCCATGGCTGAACGCAAGGCCACCGTAAAGCGCGACACGCTGGAGACGCAGATCAGTGTCAGCGTCGACCTCGACGGCAGCGGTGCCTCGAAGCTGGACACCGGCGTCCCCTTCTTCGATCACATGCTGGACCAGGTGGCGCGCCACGGCCTCATCGACCTGGACATCCGGGCCAGGGGCGACCTGGAGATCGACGCCCACCACACGGTGGAGGACGTCGGCATCACCCTGGGCGAGGCCTTCGCGCGGGCGCTGGGCGACAAGGCCGGCATCCACCGCTACGGCCACGCCTACGTGCCGCTCGACGAGGCGCTCTCGCGGGTGGTCGTCGACTTCTCGGGCCGGCCGGGACTGGTGTACGCGGTGGACTTTCCCCGGGCGCGCGTGGGGGATTTCGACGTGGACCTGGTCGAGGAGTTCTTCCGCGGCTTCGTCAACCACGCGCGCGCGACGCTGCACGTCGACTGCCTGCGCGGGCGCAACGCGCACCACGTGGCCGAGACCGTGTTCAAGGCCTTCGGGCGCGCGCTGCGGGCGGCGGTGGAGCGCGACCCGCGCGCCGCGGGCGAGGTCCCCTCGACCAAGGGCAGCCTCTGAGCGCTCGCGCGCGCCCATGCCGACCGTCGCCGTCATCGACTACGGGATGGGCAACCTCCATTCCGTGGCCAAGGCCCTGGAGCACGTCGCCCCCCGGGCGCGGGTGATCGTGACGGGCGAGGCCGCGGCGGTGCGCGCCGCCGACCGCCTCGTGTTCCCGGGCCAGGGCGCCATCGGCCAGGCGATGGAGGCGCTCGCGCGCTCGGGGCTCGACGAGGTCGTGCGCGGGCTCTTCGGCCGCCGCCCCTTCCTCGGCATCTGCCTGGGGCTGCAGGCGCTCATGCGCCGGAGCGAGGAGGACGGCGGCACCGCCGGGCTCGGCCTGCTGCCGGGCGAGGTGCGCCGCTTCCCGCACGGCCTGCGGGACCCGGAAACCGGGGCGCGGCTCAAGATCCCGCACATGGGCTGGAACCGCGTGCATCAGGAGCTGTCCCACCCGCTGTGGGAGGGGATCGGCCAGGACGAGCGCTTCTACTTCGTCCACAGCTACTACGTGGCCCTGGAGCCCGCGCCGGGGCGGGTGGCGGCGACGACGGACTACGGCCTGCGCTTCGCCGCGGCCGTCGCCGGGCCGGCCGCGTTCGCCGTGCAGTTCCACCCCGAGAAGAGCCAGCGCGCCGGCCTCCGCCTGCTCGCGAACTTCGCCCGCTGGGACGGCGAGGGCTGAGCACGACCCCCGGTTTCTGGTATATAAGGGGCCAGCGAGAGCCCGGAGCCGGCAGCAAGACCGGACCGCAAACGCCACGCTGCACATCCCACCCGCAGGCCAGGCCGCCACAGATCCCGTTTCCGTTCCAGCGGAGCCCTAGCCCATGGAGCTCATCCCCGCCATCGACATCAAGGACGGCAAGTGCGTGCGCCTGCGCCAGGGGCGCATGGACGACGTCACGGTCTTCGGCGACGACCCGGTGGAGGTCGCCCGGCGCTGGGTGGAGGCCGGCGCGCGGCGGCTGCACATGGTCGACCTCGACGGCGCCCGCGCCGGACGGCCCGTCAACGCCGAAGTGGTGCGCCGCGTCACCGCGGCCTTCCCGGACCTTCCGGTGCAGGTCGGCGGCGGCATCCGCGACGTCGAGACCGCCGAGGCCTACCTGCGCGCCGGCGTGCGCTGGGTCATCATCGGCACCAAGGCCGTGAGCACCCCGCACTTCGTGAGCGAGCTGTGCCTGGAGTTCCCGGGCCACGTGATCGTCGGCCTCGACGCGCGCGAGGGGAAGGTCGCGGTGGACGGCTGGTCCAAGCTCTCGCACCACGACGTGGTCGACCTCGCCCAGCGCTTCGAGCGCGAGGGCGTCGAGGCCATCGTCTACACCGACATCAGCCGCGACGGCATGATGCAGGGCGTCAACGCCGAGGCGACGGCGGCGCTCGCGCGCGCCATCCACGTCCCGGTCATCGCCTCCGGCGGCATCTCGAGCCTGGACGACATCCGCGCGCTCTGCGCGGTGGCCGACGAGGGCATCGAGGGCGCCATCATCGGCCGCGCCCTGTACGAGGGCAGCATCGACCTCGCCGAGGCGCAGCGCCTCGCCGACGAGCTCTGCGGGGGCCGCGGCGAGAGCGCCGCCTGAGCGGCCCGTGGCCCTCGCGCGGCGCATCATCCCCTGCCTCGACGTCGACGCCGGGCGCGTCGTCAAGGGCGTGCGCTTCGTCGACATCCGCGACGCGGGCGATCCCGTGGAGATCGCGCGCCGCTACGACGAGCAGGGCGCCGACGAGATCACCTTCCTCGACATCACCGCCAGCCACGAGGGCCGCGAGACCATGGTGCACGTGGTCGAGCAGGTGGCGGGCGAGGTCTTCATCCCGCTCACCGTCGGCGGCGGCATCCGCTCCGTGGCGGACGTGCGCCGCATGCTGGTGGCCGGCGCCGACAAGGTCGCGATCAACACCGCGGCGGTGCGCGAGCCCGAGCTGGTGCGCGAGGCCGCGCGCGCGGTGGGCTCGCAGTGCATCGTGGTCGCGATCGACGCCAAGCGCGTCTCCGGCCCCGGCGAGCCGCCGCGCTGGGAGGTCTACACCCACGGCGGGCGGCGGCCCACCGGCCTCGACGCCGTCGAGTGGGCGCGGCGCATGGACGCCTACGGCGCGGGCGAGATCCTGCTCACCAGCATGGACCGCGACGGCACCAAGGAAGGCTTCGACCTCGCGCTCACGCGCGCCGTGGCCGACGCCGTCGAGGTGCCGGTCATCGCCTCCGGCGGCGTCGGCACGCTCGAGCACCTGGCCGAGGGCATCCTCGAGGGCCACGCCGACGCGGTGCTCGCCGCCAGCATCTTCCATTTCGGCGAATACACCATCGGCGAGGCCAAGCGGCATCTCGCCGCGCGCGGGATCGAGGTGCGCCTCTGAGCGCCCGCCCGCGGGGCGGCGCCCGTTCGCGCTATACTGGGCTGCCGGGCCGCGGCCGGCCCGATGCGTCCCGGTCGGACCCCATGTCAGGCACGTCAGGGCAGCAGGCGCAGGACTGGCTCGAGGAGGTGCGCTGGAACGAGGCGGGGCTGGTGCCCGCCGTCGCCCAGGACGCGCGCACCGGCCGCGTGCTCATGGTGGCGTGGATGAACCGCGAGGCCCTGGCCGAGACCGCGGCCACGGGGCGCGCCGTCTACTGGTCGCGCTCGCGCGGGCGCCTGTGGCGCAAGGGCGAGGAATCGGGCAACGTGCAGCACGTGCGCGCGATCCGGCTCGACTGCGACGGCGACGTGGTGCTGCTCGAGGTCGAGCAGGCGGGCGGCGTCGCCTGCCACACCGGCCGCGAGCGCTGCTTCTACCGCGAGCTGCGCGACGGGCGCTGGGAGACGGTCGAGCCGGTGCTGCGCGACCCGGCCGAGATGTACGGCGCCGGGGGCGGGGCGTGAGCGCGGTGCTCGAGCGCCTGGCCGAGGTGCTGGAGGCGCGCAAGGGCGCCTCGCCCGAGGCCTCCTACGTCGCCAGCCTCTACGCCGGCGCGCCGGACGCCATCCTGCGCAAGATCGGCGAGGAGGCCACGGAGCTGGTGCTGGCCGGCAAGGGCGGCCGCGACGAGGAGGTGGTGCACGAGACGGCGGATCTCTGGTTCCACACGCTGGTGCTGCTGGCCGCCCGCGGCCTCGGCCCGGCGCAGGTGCTCGCGGAGCTGGAGCGGCGCTTCGGCACCTCGGGCCACGAGGAGAAGGCACGGCGCGGCGGCTGAGGCCGCGGCGCCCAGGGCGCGGGCCGCCGGCCCGCCGGAGAGCGAGCGATGTTCGGGTTCAAAGAGCTGCTCATCATCCTGCTGATCGTGCTGGTGCTGTTCGGCGCCAAGCGCCTGCGCACCCTCGGCTCCGACCTCGGCAGCGCCATCAAGAACTTCCGCAAGGCCGTGCGCGAGGGCGAGGAGGAGGGCGCGGCCGCGGCCAAGGAGGCGGGCCGCCTCGAGGGCGAGGAGCGCGTGATCGACGCCGAGGTCACGCACAAGGAGAAGGACCGGGCCTGAGCGCGGCGTCCCCGCGGGGCGCGGCGCGGGCGGCGGCGCCATGTTCGACGTCGGCTTCGCCGAGATCGTCCTGGTGATGGTGATCGCGCTCCTGGTCGTGGGCCCGGAGCGCCTGCCCAAGCTCGCGCGCACCGCCGGGCTGTGGCTCGGCAAGGCGCGCGCCTTCGTCCAGTCCGTGCGCGAGGACGTCGAGCGCGAGCTCGCCGCCGAGGAGCTCAAGCGCGTCATGCACGAGACCGGGCGCATCGGCGAGGAGCTCGGGCAGGTGCGCGAGATCATCGAGGAGACCGACAGCGAGCTGCGCCAGGCGACCGCCGCACCGGCGGCGGGCGCGGCGGGCGGCGCCCAGCCCCCGCCGGCACGCCGCGAGCGTGACGCCGAGGCCCCCGCCGCCCTGAGCGGCGAGGCCGGCGGCGGGGACCGGCGGCAGGCACGCGACGAGAGCGCCGATGGCGGCCGCTAGCGCGCCCGAACCCGAGGTCCCGGAGGAGGACCGCGAGCAGCCCCTCGTCGCGCACCTGCTGGAGCTGCGCGACCGTATCCTGCGCAGCCTGCTCGCGGTGCTCGTCGCCTTCCTCGCGCTCGCCCCCTTCGCCAACGAGCTCTACGAGCTCTTCGCCCGCCCGCTGCTGGCGCAGCTCCCCGAGGGGAGCCAGATGATCGCCATCGGCGTCGCCTCGCCCTTCCTCGCGCCCTTCAAGCTCACGGCCGTGGTCGCCCTCGTCCTGGCCCTGCCCTTCGTGCTCTACCAGGTGTGGGCCTTCGTCGCCCCGGGCCTCTACCGCCACGAGCGCCGCCTCGTGCTGCCGCTGCTGGTCTCCAGCACGGCGCTCTTCTACGCCGGCATGGCCTTCGCCTACTTCGTGGTCTTTCCGCTCATGTTCGCCTTCCTCACGGCCACGGGCCCCGAGGGCGTGGCCTACATGCCGGACATCAACGCCTACCTCGACTTCATGCTCATGCTGTTCCTCGCCTTCGGCGTCGCCTTCGAGACGCCGGTGGCGACGGTGCTGCTGGTGCGCACGGGCGTGACCACGCCCGAGCGCCTCGCGGCCAAGCGGCCCTACGTCATCGTCGGCGCCTTTGTGGTCGGGATGCTCCTCACCCCGCCCGATCCGATCTCGCAGGTGATGATGGCCGTGCCCATGTGGCTGCTGTTCGAGCTCGGCGTGCTGCTCTCGCGCCTGACGGGCCGCCGGCCCGAGCCCGCCGCCGCGGCGGCCTCCGCGGCGGCGGCCGGCACGGCGGCCCCGCCCGCCCCGCCGCCCGACTACACTGTCTCTTATACACATCTGACGC
>WGBS01000249.1 GCA_015494165.1 Gammaproteobacteria bacterium
CTCATGGCCCTCGGGGGATTGGCGCCGCTGCCGCTCGTCGCCGCGCTGGCCGCGCCCCTCCTGCGCGCGGCGCGAAAGGGCGCGCGGGCGGCGACCGCGCGCACGGCGCTGGGCGCCTCGATGCTGCTCTATCTCGCCGGCGGCGCCCTGGCGCTCGCCATCGCCGGCGCCGACACCCGCGTGCCGGCGCACTACCACGCCAGCATCGCCGGCGTGACCCTCGCGCTCATGGGGCTCACCTATCTCCTGCTGCCGGCGCTGGGCTGCCGTCCCGTGCGGCCCGCGCTCGCGCGGGCGCAGCTCGCCCTCTACGCCGGCGGCCAGCTCGCGCACGCGCTGGGCCTGGCGTGGGCCGGCGGCGCGGGGGCGCCGCGCAAGACCGCGCTCGCCGCGGGCGGCGGGGCGGACGCGCTCGCGGCGCTGGCGCTCACCGGCGGCGGCGGGCTGCTCGCGGCGGCGGGCGGGGCGCTGTTCGTGCTCGCCGCCGGACATGCCCTGCTGCGCCGCTCAGCCGCCGGTGAGACGGCGGATGAGGCCGAAGGCGGCGAGCGCCAGCACGAGGATGATGGCGAGGAAGGCGAGCTCGCGGTGCGGCAGGCGCGCGCCACGGCGCCGCTCGATCCACAGCAGGGCCTGGTCGGCGGCCAGGTAGAGGCCGATGCCGACCGCCGTGAACACCAGGATCTCGAGCAGCCTGCCTTCCATCGCGACCGTTCCGCGTGCGGTTCCGAGGCTCGCCGAGGCGCGGCGTGCGCACGTTGACCTGTGTCAAAGCGGCGCCCGGGCGCCGCGCGGATTATCGCCCATCGACCAGGAGAGGAGGAGACGATGCCCAAGCCTTCGACCCTGTCCGCCATCGCCTTCGGTACGGCACTGCTCGCGGCCGCGGGCGCCACACCGGCCGGCGACGCCGCCGCAGGCAAGGCCAAGGCCAGCCTGTGCGCCGGGTGCCATGGCAGCAATGGCATCAGCCTCAACCCCCTGTGGCCCAACCTCGCCGGCCAGAAGGAGGGCTACCTCATCAAGCAGCTGCGTGCCTTCCGCGCCGGCACGCGCAAGGACCCCATGATGGGCCCGATCGCCAAGAACCTCTCGGACGAGGACATCGAGAACCTCGCCGCCTACTTCTCCGGCCTCAAGCCCTGAGGCGGGCAAAAGGGAAGGGCTGCCCATGGCCGTGCCGCACGACCGCTACGTCGCACCGGCGTGGGTCAAGTACGGCCGAGGCGGCCCCTTCGACCTCGACGTGGAGGCGTCGTGGCGGCGCTGGCGCGAGGCCAAGCTCGCGGCCCTGCCGGCGGACCCGGGCGCGCTGTGGGTCGAGATCCGTGACCCCCGGGCCCTGAGCCGCGGCGAGCGCGGCCGGCTGCTCGAGCTCTGCGCGCGCCACAACCTCGCGCTCTACCGCAGCCAGTCGCGGGACGAGGACCACCGGGTGCCGCTCGCCCTCGGCGAGCAGCTCGGCCTCGGCCGGCCCGACCTCGACCGCAACCCCTGCGCGGACCCCGATGGCGTGACGCCGCTCGCCGTGGCCCGCGAGGGCGAAAGGGCGGGTTTCGTGCCCTACACCACCCGGGCGATCGACTGGCACACCGACGGCTACTACAACCCGCGCGCGCGCCAGATCCATGGCCTGCTGCTGCACTGCGTGCGCGCCGCGGCCGAGGGCGGCGCGAACGGCATCCTCGACCACGAGCTCGCCTACCTGCGCCTGCGCGAGGAGGACCCGGCCCTGGTCGCGGCCCTCATGCATCCCCAGGCGATGACCATACCCGCGCACGTGCGCGAGGGGCGCGTGCTGCGGCCCGCGCGCGCGGGGCCGGTCTTCTCGGTCACGCGCGAGGGCAGGCTGCACATGCGCTACACGCGCCGCGCGCGCAACGTCGTCTGGCGCGACGATCCGGCGCTGCGCCGTGCCCTGGCGCGCCTCGACGCGCTGCTCGCCGACCCCGCCACGCCGGGGCTGCTGCGCCACCGCCTCGCCCCCGGCGAAGGCCTGGTGTGCAACAACGTGCTCCACATGCGCACCGCCTTCCGCGACCCCGACCCGCCGGCTCCGGGCCGGCTCCTCTACCGCGTGCGCTACTTCCTGCCCGTGGGCGGCGCCTGAGGGCGCGCGCCCGTCGGCCGGCGGCGCGCGCGTTGATACGGGTCAAAGGCGGATGCCGCCGCCTGCGACATGCTGTCGCAGGATGGAGGCCGCCGCACACAGGCTGCTGCTGCTCCTCGCCGCGCTGGCCGCACTGGCTCTGGCTGCGAGCGCGCCGGTACGCGCCGCCCCCGCCGCGCGCCCGCTCCACCCCAAGGCGGCGGAGTTCTTCCCGGAGGCCGACGCCTTCGGCCCGTTCGAGGGCGACCCGCCGGCGGCGGCCGTCTACCGCGACGGCAAGGTGATCGGCTACCTGCTGCGCACCAAGGAGGTGGCACCCATCCCGGCGTACTCGGGCAAGCCCGTCGACCTCCTCGTGGGCTTCGACACCAAGGGCGTGATCCGCGGCGCCTACGTGCTCGAGCACCACGAGCCCATCCTGCTCGTGGGTATCCCGGAGAGCCGCCTGCAGGAATTCGCCGCCCAGTACGCGGGCAAGCGCCTGACCGACCGCACACGCATCGGCGGCGGTTCGGAGGGCGAGGTCTCGGTCGACGGCGTCAGCGGCGCCACCGTCACCGTCATGGTGGTGGACCGCACCATCATGAAGGCCGCCCGCCGTGTCGCCCACGCGCGCGGGGTGCTGCGCGCGGGCGGCGTTCAGGGCGGGCGCACGCGCATCCGCACCGATATCTACCGTCCGGCCTCGTGGAAGGATCTGGTCGAGGCCGGCGCCTTCGGGCACCTGCGGCTGACCTCCGCCGAGGTCGACCGCGCCCTGCGCCGCCTCGGCGCGCGCCTCGACCCGCCGCCCGCGGCTCCGGACGAGCTCTTCATCGACC
>WGBS01000250.1 GCA_015494165.1 Gammaproteobacteria bacterium
GGATGAGGGCGCGCTGCAGGCGCGCGGCCTCGCCGCGCAGCACCACGAAGCGCGCCCCCGACAGGCGCGCGGCGGCCTCGAAGTCGAGCCAGCCGTGGCGCGCGCCGAGGGCGACGTGGTCCTCGGGCTCGAAGTCGAACGACGGCGGCTCGCCCCAGCGCCGCACCTCGACGTTGGCGCTCTCGTCGGCACCGTCCGGCACGCTCTCGTGCGGGAGGTTGGGGATGCCGAGCTGGAAGGCCTCGAGCTCGGCCAGCACCTCGCGCAGCTCGGCCTCGGCGGCCTCCAGCTCGCGGCCGATGGCCGCGACCTGCTCGCGCAGCGGCGCGATGTCCTCGCCCGCGGCCTTGGCGCGGCCGATCTCCTTCGAGCGCGCGTTGCGCAGGCTCTGCAGCTCCTGCACGCGCGTCTGCAGCGCCTTGCGCCGGCGCTCGAGCGCCTCGAAGCGCGCCGTGTCGAGGTCGTAGCCGCGCCGGGCGAGCGCCCGGCGCACCTCCTCCAGGTGGCCGCGCAGCAGCCTCGGATCCAGCATCAGTCCCCTCCCTCCGCCGGGCCCTCGTTGGTGCGTGCGGGCCACCACACCACGTGGCCCGGCTCGACCAGGTCGCGCAGCCCGCGCAGCACCTCGCGCACGCGCTCCGGGGCGTCGAAGAACTCGATCACGACCGGGAGATCCATGGCGAGGTCGATGAGCTGCGAGGAATGGTAGCGCCCGGAGCGGCCGAAGCCCGTGATGCCGCGGAAGACCGTCACCCCGCGCACGCGCGCCTCGTCGTGGAGCCGCGCGAGGATGTCCTGCATGCGGTGCTCGCCCTCGGTGATGTAGATCCGCACCATGGTCACCTCGGAGCTGTCCATCCCGCTCCCTCCGGCTCAGAGCTGGCGCGCCGCGCCCATGCCGATCCACGCGGCCAGCAGGCACAGCGCCACGCTCGCCAGCACGTTGGCGGCCGCGCGCCCGAGGGCGCCGGCCTCGACCAGATTGAGGGTCTCGACCGTGAAGGTCGAGAAGGTGGTGAAGGCGCCCAGCAGGCCCGTGAGCAGCAGGGCGCGCGCCTCCGGAGAGGCCGCCGAGCGCTCCAGCAGCAGGACGTAGAGCAGCCCCATGGCGAAGGAGCCGAGCACGTTCGCCGCGAGCGTCCCCCACGGGAAGGTGCGACCGGCCACGGCATGCACCGCCGCCGTGAGGCCGTAGCGGGCGAGCGCGCCTGCGGCTCCGCCGGCGGCGACGGCGAGCAGGCGCGTCACCCGCGGCCTCCCCTGCCGCGGCGCGCGCGCACGCCGTGCTGCCCTGCCCCGTGCATGACCGGCGAATGGTACCGGAAGGGCGCCGCCCGACGCGAGGGCAGGGCGGCCGCCTCTCAGCGGCCCTCCGGCGAGGCGCCCTTCGCCGCGCGCGCCTCGCGGTCGAGGGCGCGCAGGGTCTCGAGCCGCTCGCGGATGCGGGCCTCGAGCCCGCGGTCCGTGGGCCGGTAGTAGCGCCGCTCCGGCATCCCCTCCGGGAAGTAGCGCTCGCCCGCCGCGTAGGCGCCGGGCTCGTCGTGGGCGTAGCGGTAGCCGCGCCCGTGGCCGAGCTCGCGCATCAGGCGCGTGGGTGCGTTGCGCAGGTGCAGCGGCACCTCCAGCGAGCCGTGCCGGCGCGCGTCCTCCATCGCCTCGCCGAAGGCCACGTAGGCCGCGTTGCTCTTGGGCACGCAGGCGAGGTAGATCACGGCCTGGGCGATGGCGAGCTCGCCCTCGGGGCTGCCGAGGCGCTCGTAGGCCTCCCAGGCGTCGAGGGCGATGCGCAGCGCGCGCGGGTCGGCGTTGCCGACGTCCTCGCTCGCCATGCGCACCACGCGCCGGGCGACGTAGAGGGGGTCGCAGCCGCCGTCGAGCATGCGCGCGAGCCAGTAGAGCGCGGCGTCGGGATCGGAGCCGCGCACGGCCTTGTGCAGCGCCGAGATCTGGTCGTAGAACAGGTCGCCGCCCTTGTCGAAGCGCCGCACGTCGGCGACCGCCACCTGCGCCAGCACCGCCTCGCCGATGCGCCGCCGGCCGTTCTCGTCCGGCTCGGCGAGGTCGGCGGCGATCTCGAGCAGGTTGAGGGCGCGGCGCGCGTCGCCGTCCGCGGCCTCGGCGATGCGCTCCAGCGCCGCGCGGTCGGCCTCCACCCGCCCCCCGAGGCCGCGCTCGGGGTCGGCGAGGGCCCGCTCGAGCACGGCGAGCAGCGCCTCGCGCCCGAGCGGGCGCAGGACGTAGGTGCGCACACGCGAGAGCAGCGCGTTGTTGAGCTCGAAGGAGGGGTTCTCGGTGGTGGCGCCGACGAAGACCACCTCGCCCGCCTCCACGTGCGGCAGGAAGGCGTCCTGCTGCGCCTTGTTGAAGCGGTGCGCCTCGTCGACGAAGAGCACCGTCGCGCGTCCCCCGGCCGCGCGCACCCGGCGGGCGCGCTCGACGGCGGCGCGGATGTCCTTCACGCCCGCGAGCACCGCCGAAAGGCTCAGGAACTCCGCGTCGCTGTGGCGCGCCACGAGGCGCGCGAGCGTGGTCTTGCCGGTGCCGGGCGGGCCCCACAGCACCATGGAGTGCAGGTGGCCGGCCTCCAGCGCGCGCCGCAGCGGCGCTTCCGGCCCGAGCAGGTGCTCCTGGCCCACGACCTCGTCGAGGCTGCGCGGGCGCATGCGGTCGGCCAGCGGCCGGTGGTCGGGCGCCGCCGCATCCACGTCGAGGCTGCCCTGCGGCTGTGCCATCACTCCTCCGCGCCGGGACGCGGCCCGGCCTCGCGCACCACGTCCACGCCCGGCGGCGGGCTGAAGCGGAACAGCGAGGCCGCGAGCGCCGGGTTGCGCTCCACGGCCTCGAAGCGCAGCCGCACCGTCTGCCCGGAGGCGTCGACCAGCTCCATGCGCGCCAGCCGCGGGCCGGCGAAGCCGACGCGGATGCGCTCGAAGTCGGCCGGACCGTCGCCGCCGCCCTGGGGCAGCAGCTCCACCCACTCCAGGCCGCCGCGCAGGCCGAGCTCGCGCACGGCGAAGCCCTCCAGGGCCCGGCTGGCGGGGGCCCCGAGGATCTGCAGGGGCGTGCGCCCGAGCGCGCGGGCCTGCGGCCGCACCGTCACCTGCGCCAGGTCCTCGTCGTAGATCCACAGGCGCTCGCCGTCGGCGACGATGAGCTGGCGGTAGGGCTCGCGGTAGTCCCAGCGGAAGCGCCCGGGACGCAGCACGGCCAGCGTGCCGCTCGCGCGCTCGGTGGGCGTGCCGTCCTCGGCCACGATCTCCTGCACGAAGCGCGCGCGCAGCGCGCGCGTGTCCTCGAGAAAGGCGGCGAGCCGCTGCGCGGCGGCGGCGCCCGCCGCCTGCGGCACGAGGGCCGCGGCGAGCAGCGCGAGCGCCGCCGCGCGCCGAAAGGGGCTTGCGATCGCGTCCATCAGTCCTCCGGGGGCGGCGGCGCCAGCACCTCGCGGCTGCCGTTCGGCTGCAGCGGCCCGACGATGCCCGCCTGCTCCATCTGCTCGATCATGCGCGCCGCGCGGTTGTAGCCGATCTTGAGGCGGCGCTGCACCGCCGAGATCGAGGCGCGGCGCGTCTCGGTGACGATGCGCACGGCCTGGTCGTAGAGCGGGTCCTGCTCGGCGTCCGCAGGCGTCAGCCCCGGCACCCCCTCGGGCGCGCCGCCCTCGGCCGCCTCGCGCAGCACCGCCTCGACGTAGTCCGGGCCGCCGAGACCGCGCAGGTGCGCCACCACGCGGTGCACCTCCTGGTCCGAGACGAAGGCCCCGTGCACGCGCTCGGGCACGGAGGTGCCGGGGGCGAGGTAGAGCATGTCGCCCTGGCCGAGGAGCTGCTCGGCGCCCATCTGGTCGAGGATGGTGCGCGAGTCCACCTTGGACGAGACCTGGAAGGCGATGCGCGCCGGGATGTTGGCCTTGATGAGGCCCGTGATCACGTCCACCGAGGGCCGCTGCGTGGCGAGGACGAGGTGGATGCCCGAGGCGCGCGCCTTCTGCGCCAGGCGCGCGATCAGCTCCTCCACCTTCTTGCCGACGAGCATCATCATGTCGGCGAACTCGTCCACCACGACGACGATGTAGGGCAGCGGCGCGAGCGCCGGGCGCTCGGCGCCCTCCTCCTCTCCGCCCTCCTCCGGCGTCCACAGCGGGTCCGGGATGGGCTCGCCGCGCTCGGCGGCCTCGCGCACCTTGCGGTTGTAGCCCGCGAGCTGGCGCACGCCGAGGTGCGCCATCAGCCGGTAGCGGCGCTCCATCTCCGCCACGCACCAGCGCAGCGCGTTGGCCGCCTCCTTCATGTCCGTGACCACGGGCGCGAGGAGATGCGGGATGCCGTCGTAGACCGACAGCTCCAGCATCTTCGGGTCGATGAGGATCAGGCGCACGAGGTCCGGCGTGGCCTTGTAGAGCAGGCTCAGCACCATGGCGTTGAGCGCCACGGACTTGCCCGAGCCCGTGGTGCCCGCCACCAGCAGGTGCGGCATGCGCGCGAGATCCACCACCACCGGCTGGCCGCCGATGTCCTTGCCGAGCGCGAGCGTCAGCGGCGAGGCCGCCCGCTCGTAGGCCTTGGAGCGCAGGATCTCGCTCAGCACGACGGGCTCGCGCTCGGCGTTGGGGATCTCGAGGCCCACCACCGACTTGCCCGGGATCACCTCGACGACGCGCACGCTGACCACCGACAGCGCCCGCGCCAGGTCCTTCGAGAGGTTGACGATGCGGCTCGCCTTGACGCCGGGCGCAGGCTGCAGCTCGAAGCGCGTGATGACGGGGCCCGGCTGCACCGCCACCACCTCGACCTCGATGCCGAAGTCGCGCAGCTTGAGCTCGACTTGGCGCGACATGGCCTCGAGCGCCTCCTCCGAGTAGCCGCTCCTGTGCGCCGGCGGCTCGTCCAGGAGCGACAGCGGCGGCAGCGTCGCGTCGGGGGGCGGCTCGAAGAGCGGCACCTGGCGCTCGCGCTCGGCGCGCTCGCCCGGCTCGAGGGTGCGGATCACGGGCTCGATGCGCGGCGGCCTGCGGCGCTCGCGGCGCGCCTTCTCGCGGCGCACCACGGCCTCGCGCTCGGCCCGCGCGCGCCGGCCGGCCACGCGCTCGCGCGCCGCGCCCAGGGCCTGGCGGCCGAGCGCCGCCGCCGCGAGCGCGAGGCGCCCGATGCGCTCCATGAGGGCCAGCCACGAAAGCCCCGTGAAGAGCGTGACGCCCGCGAGGAAGAGCGCCAGCAGCAGCACGGTGGTGCCGAGGAGGCTGAAGACAGGGAGCAGCCCGCGGCCCACGACCTCGCCGAGGATCCCGCCCGCCCCGAGGGGCAGCGCCCCGT
>WGBS01000251.1 GCA_015494165.1 Gammaproteobacteria bacterium
CCCGCGGCCGGCCGGCCGCGGGCAGATGCCGGGGGGCGTGCCGCATGAGCGCGCGCGTGTGGATCGAACGGGGCGTGGGAGCGCGCAGGCTGCTGGCGCTGCTCCAGGCGCTCAACGCCCTCAAGCGCGGTTTGCGGCCCAAGCTCGAGCCCGAGGCCGCCCGCCTCGCGGACCTCGTGCCGAGGGGCGGGGTCGCGCTCGACGTGGGGGCGAACTACGGCCAGTACACGCGCGTGCTGGCGGCCTGCGTGGGGCGGGAGGGCGTGGTGCACGCCTTCGAGCCCGCGCGCACCACGTTCCGCTGCCTTCGGCGCAACGTGCGCGTGCTGCGGCTGCGCAACGTGCGCCTGTGGAATGCCGCGCTCGCGGAGAAGCCGGGCGAGGCGGCCTTCCACGTGCCGGTCAAGGGGCCAGGCCGCTACGGGCCGGCGCTGGCCTCGCTCGTTCCGCCGCAGGGCGCGGCGCTCGTCGAACGCGTCGAGGTGCGGTCGATCGACGCCCTGACGGCGGCGGGCGCGTGGCCGCGCGTGGATTTCGTGCGCTGCGATGTCGAGGGCGCGGAGGGCGCGCTCTTGCGGGGCGCGCGCGCGACGCTCGCGCGCTGGCGGCCCCCGATGCTGATCGAGTTCCACCCGCGTCTGATGGCACGCATGGGGGACGACGCGGACGAGAGCGCGGCGCTCCTGCGCGCGCTGGGCTACACCCTCATGCGCCTCGCGGAGGACGGGCTGGCACCCCTTGCAGGCACGCCCGAGGGGAACGTCTTCTGCCTGCCGCCGGATGAGACGGGGCCGGCGCCATGAGCGTGCTGGTGGTGCAGCCCCTGCCGGGCATCGGCGACATGGTCTGGCACCTGCCGCACATCCACGCCCTCGCGGCGGCGGCGCCCGAGGGAAAGGTGTGGGTCCTTACCAAGCCGCGCTCGCAGGCCGACCGGCTGCTCGCCGCGGACCCGGCCGTCGCCGGCGTGCTGTGGCTGGAGCGCAACCCGGGCCGCCACGACGGCCTGCGGGGGCTGCTGCGGCTCGCGCGCGAGCTGCGCGCACGCCGCTTCCGCGAGGCCTGGGTGCTGCACACGAGCGCGCGCTACGCCCTCGCCGCCCGGCTGGCGGGCATCCCGCGCCGCTTCGGCTTCGGATTCGGGGCGCAGCGGCTGTGGCTCAGCGGCGGCGCGCGCCTCGGCCCGGCGGAGCGGCGGCTGCATCCGCTGGAGAAGGCCGACCGCCTGCTCGAGCGCGCGGGCGTGCCGCGGCGCGAGGAGGAGCCGGTGCTGCCGGTCGCGGAGGGTGCGCGCGCGGCGGCCGTGCGCCGGATCGCGGGGCTGCCGCGGCCGCTCGTCGCCCTCGGCGTCGGAACCAGCGAGCCCTACAAGCAGTGGGGCGCCGAGCGCTTCGTCGAGCTCGCGGCGCGGCTGCGGGCGCGCGTGGGCGCCTTCGTCGTCGTCGGCGGACCCGCAGAGGCGGAGCTCGCCGCGCGCGTCGCGGCCGGCATCGCCGCGCACGGGGCGAGGGCGCGGGCCGTGCACGATGCCCCCATCGACGAGGTGGCGGCGCTGCTCGCCGCTTGCGACCTCTACGTGGGGAACGACACCGGCGTGCTCAACGTGGCGGCGGCGGTCGGCACGCGGGCCGTGGGCCTGTTCGGCGCCTCGCCGCCGCTGCGCCACTCGCGCCGTATCCACGCCGTGCTGCCGCGCCCGCGCGGCGGCGGCATGTCCGCGATCGCCCCCGAGGCGGTCGCCCGCACGATCGAGGAGGAGGGATGGCTGCGGGCACGCGCGTGAGCGAGGCCTTCCTGCGCTGGGGCTGGCTGCTGCCGCTGACGCTGCCGCTCGTGCAGCTCGCCGGCCGCCTAAAGGGGGTCCGTTCAAGGCAAGCAGAGCCGGTCGTTTCACAACATCCTTCCGGAGTCCTCGCCTTTAAGCGAGCTAAGGTGTAGTCGGGCCAACGCCGCAGTCCCGTGTGCGCCGCGTAAAATGCGGAAAAGTTGCCTTTATCAGGCTGGCTAACGTGTAGAAAAGGCACGCGTGCAGGATCAAGCGTGGCTAGTCGACGAATCCTCATCATCAAGCTGGGTGCTCTAGGCG
>WGBS01000252.1 GCA_015494165.1 Gammaproteobacteria bacterium
ACCGCGGGGCGCTCGAGGGCGGCGTAGTCGATCTCGCCGCTCGACTTGCGCCGCACCGGCTGCGGGGTCTCGACCGGCCGCGGCCGCGCCGCCTCCGCCCCGCCGAGCCCCGTGGCCACCACCGTCACGCGCAGCTCGTCGGCCATCTCGGGGTCGATGACGGTGCCCACCACCACGGTGGCGTCGTCGGAGGCGAACTCCTTGACGGTGTTGCCGACCTCCTCGAACTCGCCGATGGTGAGGTCCATGCCGGCGGTGACGTTGACGAGGATCCCCCGCGCGCCGGCGATGTTGACGTCCTCGAGGAGCGGGCTCGACAGCGCCCCCTCGGCCGCCTCGCGCGCGCGGTCCTCGCCGCGGGCCGTGGCCGAGCCCATCATCGCCATGCCCATCTCGGCCATCACCGTGCGCACGTCGGCGAAGTCGACGTTGATGAGCCCCGGGCGCGTGATGAGCTCGGCGATGCCCTGCACCGCGCCCAGCAGCACGTCGTTGGCGGCGGCGAAGGCCTCGAGCAGGCCGACGCTCTTGCCCAGCACCGTGAGCAGCTTCTCGTTCGGGATGGTGATGAGCGAGTCGACGTGCTGGCCGAGCTCGCGGATGCCGGCCTGCGCGATCTGCATGCGCTTGCCGCCCTCGAAGGGGAAGGGCTTGGTGACGACGGCGACCGTGAGGCTCCCGAGCTCCTTGGCCACCTGCGCCACCACCGGCGCCGCGCCGGTGCCGGTGCCGCCGCCCATGCCGGCGGTGATGAAGAGCATGTCGGCGCCCGCGATCACCTCCTGGATGCGGTCGCGGTCCTCGAGCGCCGCCTGGCGGCCGACGTCGGGGTTGGCGCCGGCGCCCAGCCCCTTGGTGATGTTGGCGCCGATCTGCAGCACGGTCTTGGCGCGCGTGCCCTTGAGCGCCTGGGCGTCGGTGTTGGCGCAGATGAAGTCGACGCCGTCGATGCCGGCCTCGACCATGTGGCGCACGGCGTTGCCGCCGCCGCCCCCGATGCCCATGACCTTGATCACCGCGTTCTGCGGGTACGTGTCCATCAGCTCGAACATGGTCCACCTCCTCGTGCCGGACGCAGCCGGCGATCCACCTGCCTCGCGAGCCGAAGCCTTGCCGCGCGCACCCTGCCGGCTCCCTCACAGGGTGCGCTGGAACCAGCGCCGCATGCGCTCCCACACGCCGCGCACGCCACCCACCGGCCGCTCGCCGGCGCGCGCGTCGCGGTGGCGGTGGCCGAAGAGCAGCAGCCCGACGCCGGTGGCGTAGATCGGGTTGCGCACCACGTCCACCAGGCCGTCCACGTTCTGCGGCACGCCGAGGCGCACCGGCATGTGGAAGATCTCCTCGGCCAGCTCGACCACGCCCTCGATGCGCGAGCTGCCGCCGGTGAGCACCACGCCCGCGGCCACCAGGTCCTCGAAGCCGCTGCGCCTGAGCTCGCCCTGCACGAGCGAGAGCAGCTCCTCGTAGCGCGGCTCGATCACCTCCGCCAGGGTCTGGCGGCTCAGGCGCCGGGGCGGGCGGTCGCCCACGCTCGGCACCTCGATGCTCTCCTCGGCGCCGGCGAGCTGCGTCAGGGCGCAGCCGTACTTGATCTTGATCTCCTCGGCGTGCTGCGTGGGCGTGCGCAGGGCCACGGCGATGTCGTTGGTCACCTGGTCGCCAGCGATGGGGATGACGGCCGTGTGGCGGATGGCGCCGTCGACGAAGACGGCGATGTCGGTGGTGCCGCCGCCGATGTCGACCAGGCACACGCCGAGCTCCTTCTCGTCCTCGGTGAGCACGGCGTAGCTCGAGGCGAGCTGCTCGAGGATGATGTCGTCGACCTCGAGCCCGCAGCGGCGCACGCACTTGACGATGTTCTGCGCGGCGCTCACCGCGCCCGTGACCAGGTGCACGCGCGCCTCCAGGCGCACGCCCGACATGCCGACGGGCTCGCGGATGCCGTCCTGGCTGTCGATGATGAACTCCTGCGGCAGCACGTGCAGGATCTTCTGGTCCGCGGGGATGGCCACCGCGCGCGCGGCGTCGATCACGCGCTCGACGTCGCCCGGCGTCACCTCGCGGTCGCGGATGGCGACGATGCCGTGCGAGTTGAGGCTGCGGATGTGGCTGCCCGCGATCCCGGCGTAGACCGAGTGGATCTGGCAGCCGGCCATGAGCTCGGCCTCCTCCACCGCGCGCTGGATGGACTGCACCGTGGACTCGATGTTGACGACCACGCCGCGCTTGAGGCCGCGCGAGCGGTGGCTGCCGAGGCCCACGACCTCGATGCCGCCGTCCTCGCGCACCTCCCCGACGATGGCGACGACCTTGGACGTGCCGATGTCGAGCCCGACGATCATGTGCTGTTCGGTCTTCTTGGCCATCTCTCCCCGCGTCCTATCCCCGTGCGGGCGCCCCCTCCGCCCGCTCCGGCGCGCGCCAGCGCACGGCGAAGCCGTTCGTGTAGCGCAGGTCCACGCGGCTGATGCGCGCCGCGCGCGCGGCGAGCGCCGCCGGCCAGGCGCGCACCAGGCGCGCTAGGCGCGCCTCCGGCTCGCCGCGGCCGAGCACCACCTCGATCCCGCCCGTGAGCCGCAGGCGCCAGGCCTCGCGCGCGCTCATCTCGAGCCGCTCGATGCGCAGCCCGAGCGGCTCGAGCCGCGCCTGCCAGCCCCGCCAGGCGGCGAGCAGCTCGGCCGTGCGCCCCTCGGGGCCCGCGAGCACCGGCAGGCCCGCCGGCAGCGCGCGCGCCGGAAGGTCCACGTGCTCGCCGCGCGCGTTCACCGCCCCGCCGCCCGCCCAGGCGGCGACCACGCGGTGCTCGCGCACCTGCACCACCAGCGTGTCGGGCCAGCGCCGCCGCACCGAGACGCGGTCCACCCACGGGGTGGCGGCCACGGCGCGCGCGAGCGCCTCCAGGTCCACGGTGAGGAAGCCGCCGCGCGCATGCGGCGACGCGGCCCGCTCGAGCGCGGCGCGGTCCACGTGGCGCAGCTCGCCCTCGATGCGCACGTGGCGCACGGGAAGCGTCGCCGGGTCGCGCAGCCAGGCGAGCGCCGCCGCCCCGCCCGCGGCGAGCGCGCCGAGCGCGAGCGCCGCCGCGCCCCACGCGCCGATGCGCCGCCAGGGCAGCGTGCGGCGCGTGCGCGCGCCGCGCGGCACCGCCCCGCGCGCGCCCCTGCGCCGCCGCGCCGCCGCGCTCATGCCGCCCCCTCCTCCCGCGCCCCGCGCGCGAGGCTGCTCTCGAGGATGCGCCAGACGAGCCGCCCGAGGTCCATGCCCACCGCGCGCGCGGCCATCGGCACCAAGCTGTGCGCGGTCAGCCCCGGCACGGTGTTGACCTCCAGCAGCCAGGGCAGCCCGTCGCGGTCGAGCATGAGGTCCACCCTGCCCCAGCCCGAGCAGCCCAGCGCGCGGAAGGCGCGCCAGGCGAGCTGCTGCAGGGCGCGCTCGCGCGGGCGGTCGAGCCCGCAGGGGCAGTGGTAGCGCGTGCCGGCGTCGTCGGCGTACTTGGCCTCGTAGTCGTAGAAGGCGCGCGCGGTCTCGAGGCGGATGAGCGGCAGCACCTCGTTGCCGAGCACCGCGGCGGTGTACTCCTCGCCCTCGATGCAGCGCTCGACGAGCACATCCGCGTCGTGGGCGCGCGCCGCGTCCCAGGCCATGGGCAGCATGTCCGGGTCGTCCACGCGCGTCATGCCGATGCTCGAGCCCTCGCGCGCCCACGACGCGGAGGTGATCGTCGAGCGCTGCATCGAGGGCGAGGAGTACACCGCCGCGGTGCTCGGCAACGAGGTGCTGCCGCTCATCCGCCTCGAGACCGCGCGCGCCT
>WGBS01000253.1 GCA_015494165.1 Gammaproteobacteria bacterium
CGGCGCGCGCCTCTCGGGGCCGCTCCTCGACCGCATCGCCCTGCACGTGGAGGTGCCGCGCGCGCCCGTGGGCGAGCTCGCCGGGGCGCCCCCGGGCGAGCTCGCGCACGGGCACGCGCGGCACCTCCACGTGCAGGTCGATGCGGTCGAGGAGCGGCCCCGAGAGGCGCGCGCGGTAGCGCCGCACCTGGTCCGGCGTGCAGCGGCAGCGGCCGGAGGGGTCGTCGAGGTGGCCGCAGGGGCAGGGGTTCATGGCGGCGACGAGCTGGAAGCGCGCCGGGAAGACGGCGCGCCGCGCCGCGCGCGCCACCACCACGCGCCCGGACTCGAGCGGCTCGCGCAGGCTCTCCAGCGCGCGGCGGTCGAACTCCGGCAGCTCGTCGAGGAAGAGCACGCCGTTGTGGGCGAGCGAGACCTCGCCCGGGCGCGGGTCCGTGCCGCCGCCGACCAGCGCCGCGGCGGATGCGCCGTGGTGCGGGGCGCGGAACGGACGCCGCCGCCAGCGCGCGGGCGCAAGCCCTTCGCCCGCGAGCGAGGCCACCGCCGCCGTCTCCAGCGCTTCCTCGAGCGACATCGGCGGCAGGATCCCCGGCAGGCGGCTGGCCAGCAGCGTCTTGCCGGTGCCGGGCGGGCCCACCATCAGCAGGCCGTGGCCGCCGGCGGCGGCGACCTCGAGCGCCCGGCGCGCGCGCGGCTGGCCGCGCACGTCGGCGAGATCCGGCTCCGGCGCCTGCGCCGCCGCCTCCGGCGCCGGCCGGCGGGCGCGCGCCAGCGCCGCCTCGCCCGCCAGGTGCGCGGCCACCGCGGCGAGGTGCTCCGCGGCGTACACCTCGGCGCCCGGGACCAGCGCCGCCTCGGCGGCGTTGGCGGCGGGGAGCACCAGCGGCCTTCCGGCCGCACGTGCGGCGAGCACCGCAGCGAGCGCCCCGCGCACCGGGCGCAGGGTGCCGTCGAGGGCGAGCTCGCCGAGGAGCTCGGAGCGCGCGGCGGTCTCGCGCGGCACCTGCCCGGAGGCGGCCAGCAGGCCGACGGCCACGGGCAGGTCGAAGCGGCCCCCCTCCTTCGGCAGGTCGGCCGGCGCCAGGTTGACCGTGATGCGGCGCACCGGGAACTCGAAACCGGCCTGCGCAATGGCCGCGCGCACGCGGTCGCGGCTCTCGCGCACCGCGGTCTCCGGCAGCCCCACGAGGGTGAAGGCCGGCAGGCCGCCGCCGAGGTGCACCTCGACCGTGACCTCCGGGGCCTCGATGCCCGCGGCGGCGCGGGTGGGGACGACGGCGTAGCTCATGCGCGCACCTCCTTGTGCCGCGGCGCGGGCGCCGCTCCCGGGCGCCCGCGCGCCGTTCTCAGCCCTCCCCGGCCGGGGGCGGTGCTGCCGACGCCGTCTCCAGCGCCGCCACGCGCCGCTCCAGCGCCTCGAGCCGCTCGCGCGTGCGCGCGAGCACGCGCGCCTGGGCGTCGAACTCCTCGCGGGTGACGAGGTCGAGCCGCGCCAGCGCCGCCCGCAGCGCCGCGTGCAGGTTGCGCTCGAGGTCCTCGCGCAGCACCTCGGCGCCGGGCGGCGCGAGCCGGGCGAGCCGCCGCGCGAGGTCGTCGAGGATGCCGGGGTCGATCATGAGCCGAACGATAGCCGAAAGCGCGTGCCGCCGGAAGGCGGTGGCACGCACCAGTATGGTGCGCCGCTATGCACGGCCGCGCGGCGCCGCACCGCTTTGGGGCGCTGCCGGGGCGGCCCGTGACGCAAGCCCTTGTCACGGCAGAAAAGAGGCCGGTGGCACGCCTTCTGCAAAAACGCCGGCACGACCCGGCGCCGGAGGCCGGATCGCACCCAAGCTGACCACTCACGAACCGTAGGGAGGGGAGAGCAATGCGCAGCATCCACAGGCGGCTGGCACCGACGGCGCTCGCGGCGGCCCTGGCCGCGGCGGCCGGCGCCGCGCAGGCCGAGATCAGCGCCAACGTCGCCGTCACGAGCGACTACGTGTTCCGGGGCGTCTCGCAAACGGACGAGAACCCGGCCATCCAGGGAGGCTTCGACTACAGCCATGACAGCGGCTTCTACGCCGGGGTGTGGGGGTCGAACGTGGACGGAGGCCTCTACAACGGCGCGAGCGCCGAGTTCGATCTCTATTTCGGCTATTCCGGAGAACTGGGCGGCGTCGGGATCGACATCGGGTTCCTGCGCTACAACTACGCCGGCTCGAGCCCGAGCACCGATTACGACGAGATCTATCTCGGCGTCTCCTATGGTCCGGTGAGCGCCACCTACTACCGGGGCGTGGACGTCGGGAACGACCGTCTCGGCGACTATTTCGACCTTTCGGCCGAGCACGAGTTCGAGGGGGTGGCGACCGTGTCGGCGCATGTCGGCTGGTGGAACGCCGTCAGCGGCGGGCAGGACTATCGCGACTACAAGCTCGCCGTCTCCAAGGAGCTCCTGGGCCTCGGCTTCGAGCTCGCCTATACCGACACCAACATGAACAGCAGCGAGTGCACGGCCTTCGCGGGGTCCACCAAGTGGTGCGACGGGCGTGTCACGCTGACGGTATCCAAGGAGCTTTGAGTTCGGTGGGGCGCGCCCCTGGGCGCGCCGCCGGGAGGTAGAGACGATGAAGCTGGTGATGGCGATCATCAAGCCGTTCAAGCTCGACGACGTGCGCGAGGCGCTGTCGGAGATCGGCGTGCAGGGCCTGACGGTGACCGAGGTCAAGGGCTTCGGCCGCCAGAAGGGCCACACCGAGCTCTACCGCGGCGCCGAGTACGTCGTCGACTTCCTGCCCAAGGTGAAGATCGAGGTGGCGCTCAACGACGACCTCGTCGAGCGCGCCATCGAGGCCATCTGCAAGGCCGCCAGCACGGGCAAGATCGGCGACGGCAAGATCTTCGTGTTCAACCTCGAGCAGGCGGTCCGGATCCGCACCGGCGAGACCGGCCCCGATGCGCTCTGAACGCCTGGAGGTGGAAGAGATGGCACGTACGAAGCGGTACGCGGGCGCCGGCGCGCTCGCCCTCGGCGCGCTCGCGCCCTCGCTGGCCCTGGCCGACGAGCTCAACTCCGGCGACACCGCCTGGATGCTCACGGCCACGGCGCTGGTGCTGATGATGACGATCCCGGGCCTGTCGCTGTTCTACGCCGGCATGGTCCGGTCCAAGAACGTGCTCTCGGTGCTGATGCAGTGCTTCGCGATCACGGGGCTGATGACCGTGCTCTGGGCGCTGTACGGCTACAGCGTCGCCTTCGGCGGCGAGGGCGCCTTCTGGGGCGGGCTCGACAAGGCCTTCCTCAAGGGCGTGACCGTCGAGAGCATGAGCGGGACCATCCCCGAGACGGTCTTCATGACCTTCCAGATGACCTTCGCCATCATCACGCCGGCGCTGATCGTCGGGGCCTTCGCTGAGCGCATGAAGTTCTCGGCGATGCTCTGGTTCATGGCGCTGTGGCTGACCTTCGTCTACGCGCCCATCGCGCACTGGGTGTGGGGCGAAGGCGGCTGGCTCGGCGGTCGCGGCATCCTCGACTTCGCCGGCGGCACCGTGGTGCACATCAACGCCGGCATCGCCGGGCTGGTGGCGGCGCTGGTCGTCGGCAAGCGCCTCGGCTACCCGGGCACGCCTATGCCGCCGCACAACCTGGGCCTGACCGTGGTCGGCGCCTCGCTCCTGTGGGTGGGCTGGTTCGGCTTCAACGCGGGCTCCGAGCTCGCCGCCGACGGCACCGCCGGCATGGCGATGGCGGTGACGCAGATCGCCACCGCGGCCGCCGCGCTCGCCTGGATGTTCAGCGAGTGGCTCTCGCACGGGAAGCCCAGCGTGCTGGGCATCGCCTCGGGCGCGGTCGCGGGGCTCGTCGCCATCACCCCGGCCTCCGGCACCGCCGGCCCCATGGGCGCCCTGGTCATCGGGCTGGCCGCCGGCGTGGGCTGCTTCATCGCGGCGACGAAGGTCAAGCGCGCCCTCGGCTACGACGACTCGCTCGACGTCTTCGGCGTGCACGCGGTCGGCGGCATCATCGGCGCCATCCTCACGGGCGTCTTCTGCGCCCCGAGCCTGGGCGGCGCCGGCTTCGGCGAGGGAATCTCCAGCATCGGCCAGCAGGTCGGCGTGCAGCTCCTCGGCGTCGGCGCCACCATCGTTTACACGGCGGTCGTGAGCTTCATCCTGCTCAAGATCGTCGACGTGGTGATCGGCCTGCGCGTGACCGAGGAGCAGGAGACCGAGGGCCTCGACCTCGCCCTGCACGACGAGCGCGGCTACATCCTCTGACCGCGCACCGGCAAGGAAGCGTGCGGACGGGCGCCTGCGGGCGCCCGTCTTTTTTTGCCCGCCGCCTTGCGGCGGGAGGGGCGGGTGACGGGAGACGGGAGACGGGAAGTGCCAAGAGGCTGCGCGCGAAGCGCGCACCACCCCTCGCCTCCCGACCCTCGTCTCTCGCCACTTCCCCGGAAGCGGCCACGGCCCGCGGTTCGCCGCGAACCGTGCAGCGTACACCGCACCCCGAGCGGGCGCGCTCAGAGCTTCTTGTGCGAGCCGTCGCAGAAGGGCGGGTCGGCCGTGCGCTTGCAGCCGCACAGCCACACCTTGCGCCGCTCGTTGAGGGTGAACTCGAGCGGCTTGAAGGGCGTGTCCTTGTGCGAACCGTCGCAGAAG
>WGBS01000254.1 GCA_015494165.1 Gammaproteobacteria bacterium
CGGCCCCGCGGCCTCGAGGTCGAGGTCACGGCCTACGGGCGCCTCGGCCTCGCCTTCTCCGCGCGCTGTTTCACCGCCCGCGCCGACAACGTCCCCAAGGATGCCTGCGAGCTGCGCTGTCGCCACGACCCCGAGGGCCGCCTGATGGAGACCCAGGACGGCCGGGCGCTGTTCGTGGCCAACGGCGTCCAGATCCAGTCGGCTGCGCCCTGCAACCTCGCCGCCGAGCTCGGCGCCATGCGGGAGATGGGGGTGGACCTGCTGCGCGTGGTTCCGGACGCGACGGCCACGGCCGAGGCGGTGGCCATCCTCGCCGAGGCCGCAGCGGGACGGCGCGAGCCCGCCCAGGCCGCCGCCGATCTCGCCGCCCTGCGGCCCGGTGTCGGTGCCTGCAACGGCTATTGGCACGGCCGCGCCGGGCTCGACTGGCGCGGCGCACTGCCGGCCTGAGGCTCAGGGCTGGCGCGCGGGCACCTGCGCGGCCGGCACGCCCGTGCCCTGCGCCAGGGCTGCGGCGGCGGCGCGCAGCAGGCGCGCCGCGCCCGCCGCGGCCGCGAGGCCGCCCAGGCGGGCGCCGAGGGCGGCCCGCAGCATCGTCTCGGGGGTCCAGTCGAGGGCGTCGAGGCGGTTCTTGAGGTAGAGCCCCGTCTCGGTGTCCCCCTCCAGCACGAGGCGCCGCTGGAAGAAAAGGGTGTCCGGATCCTCGGCGCGCAGGGCGAGCGCGAGGAAGGCCTCCACCGGGCCGCGGATGCGCACCTCGGCACGGGCGGGGTCGGCCGGCCACAGCCAGCGCCCCCGGGCCACCAAGGCCAGCGTGCGCCCCGCGTCCGTCAGCTCGAGCGCCACCACACGGCCCTCGACCGCGTCGAGGTCGGCGAGGGCGTCCTGCGCGGCCAGCAGGCGCGAGGCGGCGAGCGCGAGCGCCGCCGCCTCCGCCGGCGCGGGCAGGAGGCGCACGGCCGCGCGCACGAGCGCGGGTGGCGGTGCCGGGAGCCGCAGCATGGAGGCATACTGGTGCCCGCGGGGCCGCCGCGTCTTGACCCGGATCATTGCAGGTGGAAACACTGGTCAATGCGCTGCGCGCATTGACCAGCGCTGAGGTGCTTCGCGGTCATTTTGGTTTTCTCCTGTATCGCCATGCACTTCCATGTGCATAGCGCCGTGGGCACGGGCGCGCAGCGCAGTTGCGGCCCATCGGCGCACGCGCCCGCAGGCGGTACGCTCAGCGATGCCCCGGACACCGGTCTCGGGCCGGGCGCCCGAAGCCGCGCACGGCGGGCGCGCCATCCCGCGGCCGTCCCTGGCCGCGGGGGAAGCTCTGAAAAAATGGAGTTTTTCAGAGCTTCCTTCGGAACTTGCGGGGGGCGCCGGCCGCCCTGGACCTGACACCGGCGCCAAGGTTTAGAGTTTTCGTCATGGACACCACGAGCGAGCGCACCGTGCGCCTTTCCATCTCCGGCATGAGCTGCGCCGGCTGCGTCAAGAGCGTCGAGGACGCGCTGCGCGCGGTCCCCGGGGTGCGCGAGGCGAGCGTCAACCTCGCCGAGCGCACCGCCGTGGTCGTCGGCACCGCGCCGGCCGGGGCGCTCATCGAGGCCGTGCGCGGGGCGGGCTACGACGCCTCCGAGCTCACGGGCCTCGACGACGACGAGCGCCGCGAGCGGCAGGAGCGCGAGCACTACCGGCGCCTCATGCGCCAGTTCGTGGTGGCCACGGCCTGGGGCCTGCCGCTGTTCGCCGGCGCCTACCTGGACTGGTTCCCGGGCTACGCCACGCCGGGCGGGCGCCTCTTCTGGCTCGCCGCCGGCCTGGTGACGGCGGCGGTCATGTACTACAGCGGGCGCCACTTCTTCATCGGCGCCTGGAAGGCCTTCCGCGCCCACAACGCCAACATGGACACCCTCATCGCGCTGGGCACCGGCAACGCCTGGCTCTACTCGATGGGCGTGGCGCTGTTCCCGGACCTGGTGCCGGAGGTCGCGCGCGAGGCCTACTACGACGCGGCCGCCATCATCATCGGCTTCATCAACCTGGGCCAGGCGCTGGAGATGCGCGCGCGCGGGCGCACCTCGGAGGCCATCCGCCGGCTCATCGGCCTGCAGCCCAAGACGGCGCGCGTCATCCGCAACGGCCGGGAGATGGACGTGCCCATCGAGGAGGTGGGCCTGGACGAGACCATCCGCGTGCGGCCCGGCGAGCGCATCCCGGTCGACGGCGTCATCATCGAGGGCCGCTCCAGCGTGGACGAGTCCATGCTCACGGGCGAGCCCATGCCGGTGGAGAAGGGCCCCGGCGACGAGGTCATCGGCGGCACCATCAACGTCTCGGGCACCTTCCTCTACCAGGCCAAGCGCATCGGGCGCGACACCGTGCTCGCCCAGATCATCGAGATGGTGCGCCGCGCCCAGGCCACCAAGCCGCCCATCGGGCGCCTGGTGGACAAGGTGGCCTCGGTCTTCGTGCCGACGGTGCTGATCGTGGCCGTCGTCACCTTCCTCGCCTGGTTCAACCTGGGCGGCGAGGAGCGCCTCAGCTACGCGGTGGTGACCTCGGTCACCGTGCTCGTGATCGCCTGCCCCTGCGCCCTGGGTCTCGCCACGCCCATCTCCATCATGGTGGGCGTCGGCAAGGCCGCCGAGCACGGCATCCTCATCCGCAACGGCGAGGCCCTGCAGCGCGCCTGCGAGCTCACGGCCGTGGTGCTCGACAAGACCGGCACCGTGACCGAGGGCAGGCCCAGCGTCACGGAGCTCGTGCCCGCCGAGGGCCATGACGAGGACGGGCTCCTGCGGCTCGCGGCCGGCGTCGAGCGCGGCTCCGAGCATCCCCTCGCCCACGCCATCCTCGAGGCGGCCTCGGCGCGCGGCCTCGAGGCCCCGGCGCCCGAGGGCTTCGAGGCCATCGCCGGCCACGGCGTGCGTGCGCACGTGGAGGGCAGGGAGGTGCTGTTCGGCAACGCGCGGCTGATGGCGCGCGAGGGCGTGGACGTCTCGGCGCTGGAGGCGCGCGCCGCCGAGCTCGCCGCGCGCGCCCGCACCGCCATGTACCTGGCCGCAGACGGCCGGGCGGTGGGGGTGGTCGCCGTCGCCGACCGCATCAAGCCGGACGCCGCCGACGCCATCCGGCGGCTGCACGCGCGCGGCCTCAAGGTGGTGATGCTCACCGGCGACCACCCCCACCGCCCGGCCGTCTGCGGCCAGGTACATGGCGGTGCGGGCGCGCGCGGCGAGCTCGGCGGCGCGCGCCCGCACCGCCATGTAC
>WGBS01000255.1 GCA_015494165.1 Gammaproteobacteria bacterium
GCTACCGGGCCGTCCTCGGGCCGCGCTCCGGATCCCCGCCCGAGGGGTCCGAAGCGTCGCGGTCCGGCAGGAGATCGCGCTCGCCCTCCGAGCGGGCGATCACCACGGCCCCGCACGAGTCGCTGAAGACGTTGACCGCGGTGCGGCACATGTCGAGCACGCGGTCGACCGCGAGGATCAACCCGATGCCCTCCGCGGGAAGGCCCACTGCGGCGAGAATCACGGTGATGGCGACGAGGCTCGCCGCGGGGATGCCGGCCACGCCGATCGAGGTGAGCAGCGCGATCAGGACGATGGCGAACTGCTCGGCGAAGCCGAGCTCGACCCCGTAGGCCTGGGCGATGAACATGGCCGCGACGCACTCGTAGAGCGCCGTGCCGTCCATGTTGACCGTGGCGCCGAGCGGGAGCACGAAGCTCGAGACGCGGTTGGACACCCGCGCGTTGCGCTCCACGCATTCGAGGGTGAGCGGCAGGGTGGCCGAGGAGGAGGCCGTGGAGAAAGCCGTGAGCAGGGCCGGGGCCATGGCGCGGTAGTGGCGCAGCGGGTGGACGCGCGCGAGCAGCCGCAGCAGCAGCGGCAGCACCCCGAGGAAGTGCAGCCCGAGGGCGAGCAGCACGGTGAGGACGAACCAGGCGAGCGGCCGGAAGGCGTCGAGCCCCGCCGTGGCCACCACCTTGGCCACCAGCCCGAAAACCCCGATGGGGGCGAGCCGCATCACCAGCTCGGTGATGCGCATCATGATCTCGAACACGCCCTGGAAGAAGGCGAGCACGGCCTCGCCCGCGCGCCCGCCGATGCGCGCACCGAAGAAGCCGAACAGCAGCGCGAAGGTGATGAGGCCGAGCATCTGGCCCTCGGCCGCCGCGGCGACGATGTTGACCGGCACCATGCGCAGGAAGATCTCCACCACGTCGGCGGCGCCGCGGCCCTCGACCTTCTCCGCCACCGCGGCGGCGTCGGCCTCAAGGCCCATGGCCTCGCGCGCGGGGCGGCCGTCCACGACGCCGGGCTCGATCAGGTTGACGGCGGCGAGGCCGATGAGGATGGCGACCAAGCTGGTCGTGAGGTAGTAGGCGAGGGTCTTGGCGCCGAGCCGTCCGAGGCCCCTGCCGTCGCCGAGCCCCGCCACGCCGCTCACGAGCGAGGCGAAGACCAGCGGCACGACGATCATCTTGAGGGCGTTGAGGAAGAGCGTGCCGACGAACTCGTAGACGGCGAGCAGCGGCACGCCGAGGACGGCACCCTCCGTGCCGGTGGCGAGGCCGGCGGCGACGGCCAGCCCCAGGGCGATCAGGATCTGCCAGTGCAGGCGCACGCGCCGTGTCGCCTCAGCGCTCGGCCTCGGCCACGACCGACTCGAAGACCTCGACCTCGGCCCGCTCGCGCCAGGTGGCGAGCGCCGCGCGCAGCGCCGCCTCGCCGCGCGCGCGCGCGATCGCCTCGCCCACGCCGCGCCGCTCGGCCTCGTCCGCCTTGGACGGATCGCCGTCGCGCACGGCGTGCAGCACGACCACGGCCTGGCTGCCGCCCGCGAGCGGGACGCGGTCGGCCACCGCGCGCCCCTCCGAAGGGCGCGGGAGCTGGAAGCCGCGCCGCACGACGGGGGGCGGCCATGCCGTATCGCCGCGGCCGACCCAGCGCGGGCCCTCGACCTTCGCGCCCCGCACGCCGGCCGCCGCGCGCGCCGGGTCCTCGCCGCCCGCGACGGCCTTCAGCAGCCGCGCGGCCGCAGCCGCCGCGCGCTCGCCCGCCTTGGCGCGGCGCAGGCGCTCGCGGATGGTCTCCTCGACCTCGGCGAGCGGCCTGCGGCGCGCGGGGCGCCGCTCGAGCAGCCGCAGCACGACGACGCGGTCCGGCCCGAGCTCGATGGGGTCGGAGTTGTCGCCCTCGAGCACGGCCTCGCTGAAGGCGGCGGCGCGCACGCGCGGGTCGGCCGCGATGCCCTCGCCCGCCTCGCGGCTGAACCAGCCGCTCTCGCGCACCGGAACGCCGACGGCCTTGGCGGCGGGCTCGAGGCTGTCCGGCTGCTCGTAGGCGGCGTTGGCGAGCCTGTCGGCGAGCTCGTAGAAGCGCGCCTCGGCCTGGCGGCGCCGGTACTCGCGCGCGAGCGCATCGCGCACGGCCTCGAAGGGCTTGGTCCTGCCGCCGCGCACCGCGAGGAGCTTGACGATGTGGTAGCCGAAGCGCGTGCGCACGGGGCCCGCGACCTCGCCCGGCTTCTTGAGCGCGAAGACCGCCTCCTCCAGCGGCTTGTCGAGCACCCCGCGCCCGACGAAGCCGAGGTCGCCGCCCTTCGCCGCCGAGCCCGGGTCGGCCGAGTGCGCCTTGGCCAGCGCGGCGAAGTCCTCGCCCCTGCGGATGCGCGCCAGCAGCGCCTCGGCCTCGGCGCGCGCCTTCGCTTCCGCCTCGGGGCCGGCGTCCTTCGGAACGGGGATCAGGATGTGCGCCACGCGGCGCTCCTCGGGCGCGACGAAGCGCGCCTTCTCCTCCTCGTAGAGGCTGCGCAGGGCCTCCTCGTCCACCGGGATCTCGCGCGCGACGGCATCGAGGCTGAGGTCCACGTAGGCCACGCGCACGCGCTCCGGCTCCGTGAACTCGGCCGCGTGCGACTCGTAGTAGCGCCGGATCTCCTCCTCGCTCACCTCGACGCCCTCGAGGAAGGCCGAGGCCGGCACCGTGACCAGCGTCATGCGGCGCTGCTGGCCCTGCAGGCGCAGGAAGGCGTCCACCTCGGCGGGGGTGGCCACCGCCGCGCGGTCGAAGGCGCTGCGCAGCTGCGCGGCCACGATCGCCCGCCGCATGAGGGCCTCGTAGCCCGGCACGCTGAGCCCCGCCGCGCGCAGGCGCGCCTCGTAGAGGGCGTGGTCGAAGCGGCCCTCGCGCTGGAACTCCGGGCGGGCGCGGATGCGGGCGGCGAGCAGGGCGTCGCCCACGTGCAAGCCAAGGTCGCGCGCGCGCGCCGCGATCAGCTCGTCCTCGATGAGCGACTCCAGCACGCGCTTGCGCAGCAGCGCCTCCTGCGCCTCGCCGAGCCCCCGCCCGCCCAGCAGCTCGCGCAGGCGGTTGCGCTCGGCGAGCAGCGCCTCGCGGTAGGCCCGCAGCGTGATCTCGGCCCCGTCGACCTTGGCCACCACCGGCTCGCCGCCGCCGCCGAAGTACTGGTGCACGCCCCAGAGGGCGAAGGGGATGCTGATGAGGATGACGATGACCCAGGCGATGATGCCCGTGGCGCGGTCGCGGATGGCCTGCAGCATCGGTCCTCTCCGGCGGCCGGGGGGCCGCGCACCGGGCCCGAATTCTGGCCGCTGGCCCTTTCCGGCACAAGCCTTCGAGGGGCGGGCGGGCGGCCCCGGCGGCCGGATCGCGCGCCGCCTATACTGCGCCCATGGGCCGCGTCCTCGCCTGCATCCTCGCCGGCGCCGCCGCCATGGCTGCCGTGGCGGCACCCGGGCCGGCCCCGCCGCGGGTGGCGCTCGCGCCGTGGGCGGAAGGCTTCGAGCGGCCCGTGGGGCTCGTCTTCGGGCCGCGCCACGCCTGGCTCGTCGAGCAGGGCGGCCGGCTGTGGCGCCTCGGGCACGATGGCGCAGGCCGCGCCCTCGTCCTCGACCTGTCGGAGCGCGTCAGCCGCGGCCTCGAGCAGGGGCTCCTGGGCATCGCGCTGCACCCGCGCTTCGCGCGCAACGGGCGCCTGTTCCTCTACTACACCGACCGCGAGGGCGCGGTGGTCCTCGCCGAGGCGCGCATCGCGCGCGGCACCGTGGCCGGCGCGCTGCGCCGCTGGCTGCGCCTGCCGCAGCCGGCCGCCAACCACAACGGCGGGCAGCTCGCCTTCGGCCCCGACGAGCGCCTCTGGCTGGGGCCGGGCGACGGCGGCGGCGCCGGCGACCCCTGGGGCAACGCCCAGGACCCGCGCAGCCTGCTCGGCAAGCTCCTGCGCCTCGACGTCGACCGCCCCGGCGCCCGCCCCGAGATCTGGGCCCTGGGGCTGCGCAATCCGTGGCGCTTCGGCTTCGACCGCGCCACGGGCGACCTCTGGATCGCCGACGTGGGCCAGGAGCGGCGTGAGGAGATCGACCGCGCGCCCGTCGGGCACCCGCGCGGGCTCAACTACGGATGGAACCTCAAGGAAGGGTCGCTTTGCTTCGCGGACCCCGACTGCGCCCGCCGCCGCGATCTCGTGGATCCCGTCTTCGAGTACGGCCACGACGAGGGCTGCTCCGTGACCGGCGGCTTCGTCTACCGCGGCCGCGCCATTCCGGCCCTGCGTG
>WGBS01000256.1 GCA_015494165.1 Gammaproteobacteria bacterium
CCACCATCCTCTCGGTGGCGATGATGCTGCGCCACAGCCTCGACGAGCCCGAGCTCGCCGCGCGCGTCGAGCACGCGGTCGGGCGCGTGCTGGCGCAGGGGCTGCGCACGCCCGACATCGCCGCCCCGGGCGAGCCCGCGGTGGGCACGCGCGAGATGGGCGAGGCCGTGGTGGCGGCCCTCGACGGCTGAGCGGGCGGAAGCTCTGCAAGATTTCCAGAGCTTCCGCGCAGCGGATCAATCCGCGAGCGGATGGATCGGAGTTTTGTGAACGGGCTAACAAACCGGCCTCCGCCGGTTGCAGAGAATCCGCAAGGAGTTGACGCAAGGCCATGAGCGAGAAGCGTTTCGATGTCGCGGTGGTGGGAGCGACGGGTGCCGTGGGCGAGGCCATGCTCGAGATCCTCGCCGAGCGCCGCTTCCCCGTGGGGGAGCTCTACGCGCTCGCCAGCGCCCGCTCCGCCGGCAAGCGCGTGCGCTGCGGCGCGCGCGAGGTGGTGGTGCAGGACCTCGCCGGGTTCGACTTCTCCAAGGTGCAGATCGGGCTCTTCTCGGCCGGCGCCGCGGTGTCGAAGGAGTACGCGCCCAAGGCCGCCGCCGCGGGCTGCGTCGTCATCGACAACACCTCCCAGTTCCGTTACGAGGACGACATCCCGCTCGTGGTGCCGGAGGTCAACCCCGAGAAGGTGGCCGACTACCGCAACCGCGGCATCATCGCCAACCCCAACTGCTCGACCATCCAGATGGTGGTGGCGCTCAAGCCCATCCACGACGCGGTCGGCATCGAGCGCATCAACGTCGCCACCTACCAGGCGGTGTCGGGAACCGGCAAGGACGCGATCGAGGAGCTCGCCCAGCAGACCGCGCTGCTGCTCAACGGCAAGCCCATCGAGCCGCGCGTCTATCCGAAGCAGATCGCCTTCAACGCGCTGCCCCACATCGACGTCTTCCTGGACAACGGCTACACCAAGGAGGAGATGAAGATGGTGTGGGAGACGCGCAAGATCCTCGGCGACGAGTCGATCCAGGTGAACCCGACCTGCGTGCGCATCCCGGTCTTCTACGGCCACTCGGAGGCGGTGCACATCGAGACGCGCGAGAAGATCGGCGCCGAGGAGGCGCGCGCGCTGCTCGAGAGGGCCCCGGGGGTGAAGGTGCTCGACCGGCGCGAGCCCGGCGGCTATCCGACGGCGGTGACCGAGGCCGCGCACCACGACGAGGTCTTCGTCGGGCGCATCCGCGAGGACATCTCGCACCCGCGCGGGCTCGACCTGTGGATCGTCGCCGACAACGTGCGCAAGGGTGCGGCGCTAAACAGTGTCCAGATCGCGGAAATTCTGGTAAAAGACTACCTTTGAGCACAACGACAAGCGCCGCGGCCGCGCGCAGGGAGGCACGGCGGACGGCACGCGGCGCGCGAGCGCGGCGCGCAGCGGGAGGGCGCGGCGGCGCGCGCAGCCACTGAAGGGAGAGACCATGGTGCGCAAAACGGGCTTCGCACTCCTCCTAGGACTGGTCCTCGCGCTGCCGCCTGCCGTGGTCCACGCCCTCGCGCTCGGCGAGCTCCGCGTGCGCTCGGCGCTCAACGAGCCGCTCGACGCCGAGATTCCCATTCTCGCCGCGCGCCCCGACGAGCTCGACGGGCTCGTCGTCGGCATCGCCGACCCCGAGGCCTTCCGCGCCGCCGGCCTCGAGCGGCCCTTCCTGCTGAGCCGCCTGCGCTTCCAGGTGACGCGCGATGCGCGCGGCCTGCCGGTGGTGCGCATCCGCTCGCGCGAACCCATCCGGGAGCCGGTCCTGAGCTTCATCGTCGAGGCGGTGTGGCCCAAGGGGCGGCTGCTGCGCGAGTACACCATCCTCCTCGATCCGCCGGTCACCACGGCCGAGGCGCCCCCGCCGGTGGCCGCGCCGGCGCGCGCGGCCGCGCCCGCCCCCGCGCGCGAGGCGCCTGCCGCGGCGCGCGAGGCGCCGGCCGCGGCAGGGCGTGCCGTGCCTGGCCGCTACGGTCCCGTGCGCCGCAGCGAGACGCTGTGGGCGATCGCCAACCGCCTGCGGCCCGGCGACGTGACCGTCGAGCAGATGATGGTGGCGTTGCGCGACGCCAATCCCGAGGCCTTCGTCGCAGGCGACATCAACCGCCTCAAGGCCGGCTACGTGCTGCGCGTGCCCGCGCCCGAGGAGGTGCGCGCCATCGACCCGGCGGCGGCACGCGCCGAGGTGCGGCGCCAGATCGCGGCCTGGCGGGCGGCGCGCCGCCAGGCGCGCGCGGCGGCGCCGGCGCGGCTGCGCCTCGTCGCTCCGGAGGGCGAGAAGGGTGGCGAGGAGGCCGGGAAGATGGCCGAGGCCGTGCCGGGCACCGCGGCGGCGGGCCAAGGCGCCGGCGCGCCGGCGGAGACCGGCGGCGGTGCGGCGGAGGATCCGGCCGCGCTCAAGGCGCGCATCGCCGAGCTCCAGGAGCGGCTCCAGCAGATGGAGCAGCTCCTCGCCCTCAAGGACGACGAGCTCGCCACGCTCCAGGAGCAGCTCCGCCGCCTGCGCGGCGAGGCGGGCGCCGCAGCGCCGCAGGCGCCTGCGGGCGAGGGTGAGGCCGCCGGAGGCGGGGAGCCGGCGCCGGGCGCGGGCGGAGAGGAAGCGGCGGCACCGCCCGCCGGAGGCGAGGAGGCCGCCGGGCCGGCCGCCGTGGAGGAGACTCCGGCCGAGGCCGCCGGCGAGTCTGCCGCGCCTGCCGCCGAGGAGGAGCAGCCGACCCAGGTCGCCGCGGCACCCTCGGGCGCCAACCCCTACGCCCGCCCGGACTTCCCGCGCGTGGACCTCGAGCGGATCCAGGCGCAGCCGCCGGCCGCCCCCGCGCGTCCCGCCGGTGGTGGCGGCGGCGTGTTGGACGTCCTCGCCGCCAATCCCTATACGCTGTGGGCCGGCGGGGCCGTGGCGGTCCTGCTCGCCGCGCTGCTGCTCCTCGCCATCCGGCGCCGGCGCCTCGCGGCGGAGGACTTCCAGGAGAGCATCCTCACCCAGCAGCCGCAGGCCGCGGCCGCCGGGGCAGGCGGGGCGGCGGCGGAAGAGCCGACCCCGGCGCGCGTCGCCGAGGCGGGCGAGTCGGCCCTGATGAGCGACTTCGCCTCGAGCGACCTCAGCGCCCTCGAGACCGAGGCCGAGGCCGACCCCATCGCCGAGGCCGACGTCTACCTGGCCTACGGCCGCTATCGCCAGGCGGAGAGCCTCATCCGCGAGGCCATCGAGCAGGAGCCGGAGCGCACCGACCTCAAGGTGAAGCTCCTCGAGGTCCTGCACGCCGCGGGCGACCGCGCCGGTTTCGAGAGCGCGGTGGCCGAGCACCAGGAAGCGCTCATGGCCGACGAGGCCGTGTGGGCGCGCGTGCTCAGCATGGGGCGGGCGCTCGCGCCGGACAACCCGCTCTTCGCCGAGGAGGGCCTCCCGGAAGCGGAGCCCGGCGAGGCGCCGGCCGAGGGCGGCCCGGCCGAGGTCAAGCTCGCCGACATCGACCTCGGCGAGCTCGAAGAGGCGCCGCAGGCGGGTGAGGTGCCGGAGCCCGAGGAGACGCTGGACTTCGATCTCGGCGCGGAGCCGGAGGCGCCGGCGGCCGAGGCCCCCGCGGCGCCGTCGGAGGAGGCGGCGGGCGCGGAGGAGGCCGAGACGCCCGCGGAGGCGGAGGAGGCGCGGCTCGAGGACACGGGCACCATCGAGTGGGAGGTGCCGGAGATCGAGTCGGAGCCGGGCGCCGGCGAGGCACCGGCGGCCGCCGCCCCCGCCGAGCTCCCGGAGGCGCCGGAGGAGGCCGCGCCCGAGGCGTCCGAGGCGCCGGCGGAGGAGGCCCCGGCGGAGGCCGAGGCGGCCGAGGGCACCGAGGAGGCGGCGCCCGAGCGCATCGAGGAAGGCGGCGCCGCGGAGGGCGACGAGGCCGCCACCAAGCTCGACCTCGCCCGCGCCTATATGGAGATGGGCGACCCCGACGGGGCGCGCGAGCTGCTCCAGGAGGTCATGGCCGAGGGCAACGAGGCCCAGCGCGCCGAGGCGGAAGGGCTGCTGAAGCAGCTCGGCTGAAGGGCCCGTCCGCACCGCCTCCTTGCATCCGGCGATCCGTATCCTCGTCCTGCTGGCCCTCGCCGCGGGCGCGGGGCGCGCGGCCCCGGGCGGCGTGGCGCTCATGCTCGCAGGCGTGGCGGCGGCCTGGCTCGCGACCCCCGGGCTCGGCTGGCGCGCCGCGGCGGGGCAGCTTCGGCGCCTGCGCTGGCTGCTCGCCGCGGTGCTGGTGGCCTACGTGGGCTTCACGCCCGGTGAGCCCCTGTGGCCGGAGCTGCCGTGGTCGCCGTCCCGGGCGGGGCTGGAGGCGGGGCTCCTGCGCGCCGGCGCGCTCGCCGCCCTCGCCCTCGCCGTGCAGGTGCTCGTCGCCCGCACGCCCGTGCCCGCGCTCGTCGCCGGCCTGCGCTGGCTGCTCGCGCCCTGCGGCGCGCGGCTTGCGGGGCGCCTGGCGCTGCGGCTCGCGCTCACCCTGGAGGCGGTGACACCGGCACGGGAGCGGGCCTTGGCGGCCGCGGCCGCCGCCGGGGCCCGCCCCGGCGCGCTCGTGCGGGCGGCGGGGGCGCTGTGGCGCGAGACCCTCCACGAGGCCGCGGTGCGGCCCCTCGAGCCCGTGGCGGTGCCGCAGGCGGGCGCGCCGCGGCCGTGGGAGTGGCTGCTGCCGGCAGCGGTGCTCGCCGTGCTGCTGCTCGCCTGAGCACCGGCGCGAGCGCGCGGTGGAAGCGATGCGCATCGCCATCGGCATCGAGTACGACGGCAGCGGCTTCGCAGGCTGGCAGCGCCAGTCCCACGCGCGCTCGGTGCAGGCCTGCGTGGAGGCGGCGCTCGCGCGCATCGCCGGCCATCCGGTCGCCACGCGCTGCGCCGGCCGCACGGACGCCGGTGTCCACGCCTGCGGCCAGGTCGTCCATTTCGACACCGGAGCCGCGCGCCCCGAGCGTGCCTGGGTGCTGGGCACCAACGCCCACCTGCCGGGCGACGTCGCCGTGCGCTGGGCGCGCGCGGTGGAGGAGGGGTTCGACGCGCGCTTCTCGGCCACGGCGCGCGTCTACCGCTACCTGGTCCTGGAAGGGCCGGCGCGGCCTGCGCTGCTGCGCCACCGCGCCGCCTGGCACCACGGCCCGCGCCTCGACGAGGCGCGCATGGCCGAGGCGGCACGAGCGCTCGTCGGCGAGCACGACTTCTCCGCCTTCCGTGCCGCGGGCTGCCAGGCGCGGCACGCGGTGCGCACGGTCGCGCGCCTCGAGGTCGGGCGTGCCGGCGACGTCGTGTGGCTCGAGATCGAGGCCAACGCCTTCCTGCATCACATGGTGCGCATCGTCGCCGGGAGCCTCCTGCTGGTGGGCCGCGGCGAGCGCCCCGTGGAGTGGATCGGCGAGCTGCTCGCGGGCCGCGACCGCGCCGCGGCCGGCCCCACGGCGCCGGCCGCCGGTCTCTATCTGCTCGGGGCGCGCTACCCGGCGCGCTTCGGCCTTCCGGGACCGGCCGCACCTGCGTGGCTGCCGGGGCCGGGCGCCGGCGTGCTAAGCTGATGCGGCTGCGGGGCCGCCGGGGGCGGGATTGGCTCGCGTTCGCGTCAAGATCTGCGGCGTCACGCGCGTGGAGGACGCCCTGAGCGCGGCGCGGCACGGCGCCGACGCCGTGGGGCTGGTCTTCCATCCCGCGAGCCGGCGCGCGGTCGGCCCGGGGGCGGCGGCGGAGATCGCCCGCGCGCTGCCGCCTTTCGTGACGGCGGTGGCGCTGTTCGTCGACCCGGAGCCGGAGGCGGTGGAGGCGGTGCTCGCGCGGGTCCCGGTCGCGCTGCTGCAGTTCCACGGCGATGAGCCGCCGGAGCTGTGCCGGCGCTTCGGCCTGCCCTATCTGAAGGCCGTGCCCATGGGGGCGGGCGCCGATCCCCGCGCGTACGCGCGGCGCTATCCGGACGCCGCCGGCCTGCTGCTCGACAGCCACGGCGGCGGGCGCACCGGCGGCAGCGGCGAGGCCTTCGACTGGGGGCGCGTGCCGGGGGATGTCGGCCTCCCGGTGGTCCTCGCCGGCGGGCTGCACCCCGGCAACGTGGCCGAGGCGGTGCGCCGCGTGCGGCCGTGGGCGGTGGACGTCTCGAGCGGGGTCGAATCCGCCCCAGGCGTCAAGGATCCCGCGCGGATCGAGGCATTCATGCAGGAGGTGAGACGTGGCGAGCATCCCTGAGCCGGCGGCGCCCGGCGCGTCGCTGCCGGACGCGGCCGGGCACTTCGGCCGCTTCGGCGGGCGCTTCGTGGCCGAGACGCTGATGGCGCCGCTCGAGGCGCTGACGGCCGCCTACGAGCGCTATCTGCGCGACCCGGAGTTCCTCGCCGAGCTCGACCGCGACCTCGCCCACTACGTCGGGCGGCCCACGCCGCTCTACCACGCCGAGCGCTGGAGCCGGCGCCTGGGCGGGGCGCGCATCTACCTCAAGCGCGAGGACCTCACGCACACCGGCGCCCACAAGATCAACAACACCGTGGGCCAGGCGCTGCTCGCCCGGCGCATGGGCAAGACGCGCGTCATCGCCGAGACCGGCGCCGGCCAGCACGGCGTGGCGACGGCGACCGTGGCCGCGCGCCTCGGCATGCGCTGCGTGGTCTACATGGGCGAGGTCGACGTCGAGCGCCAGCAGATCAACGTCTACCGCATGCGCCTGCTCGGCGCCGAGGTGGTGCCGGTGCGCTCGGGCTCGCGCACCCTCAAGGACGCCCTCAACGAGGCGCTGCGCGACTGGGTGACCAACGTCGACGACACCTTCTACGTCATCGGCACGGTGGCCGGGCCCCATCCCTATCCCGCCATGGTGCGCGACTTCCAGGCGGTGATCGGGCGCGAGGCGCGCCGCCAGATCCTCGAGGCCGAGGGGCGCCTGCCGGACGCCCTCGTCGCCTGCGTCGGCGGCGGCTCCAACGCCATCGGCCTGTTCCACCCCTTCCTCGCGGACCGCGAGGTCGCGCTGTGGGGCGTGGAGGGCGCCGGCGAGGGCATCGAGACCGGGCGCCACGCCGCGCCGCTCTGTGCCGGCCGCTCCGGGGTGCTGCACGGCAACCGCACCTATCTCCTTCAGGACGCCGACGGCCAGATCCTCGAGACGCACTCGATCTCGGCCGGCCTCGACTACCCCGGCGTGGGTCCCGAGCACGCCTGGCTCAAGGAGAGCGGGCGCGCGCGCTACGTGGCGGTGACCGACGAGGAGGCCCTCGAGGCCTTCCACGATCTCACGCGCACCGAGGGCATCCTCCCCGCGCTCGAGTCCTCGCACGCCCTCGCCTGGGCCATGCGGCTCGCGCGCGAGCTCGGGCGCGACGGCCTGATCGTCGTCAACCTCTCGGGGCGCGGCGACAAGGACGTGCACACGGTGGCGCGGCGCGAGGGGATCCGCCTGTGAACCGCATCGACCGGCGCTTCCGCGAGCTGCGCGCGGCCGGCCGCGCGCTGGTGCCGTATCTGACGGCGGGCGACCCCGACCCGGCGCTCACGGTGACGCTCATGCACGCGCTGGTGGAGGCGGGCGCCGACCTCATCGAGCTCGGCGTGCCCTTCTCGGACCCCATGGCCGACGGGCCCGTGATCCAGGCCGCCTGCGAGCGCGCGCTCGCCAACGGCATGACGCTGCGCCGCACGCTCGAGCTGGTGGCGCGCTTCCGCGAGCGCGACGCCGGCACGCCCGTGGTGCTGATGGGCTACCTCAACCCCATCGAGGCGATGGGCTACGAGGCCTTCGCGCATGCGGCGGCCGAGGCGGGCGCGGACGCCGCGCTCACGGTGGACATGCCGCCGGAGGAGGGCGCCGGGCTCGGCGCCGCGCTGCACGCGCACGGCCTGCACGCGGTCTACCTGCTGGCGCCGACGACCACCGAGGCGCGCGCGCGCCGCATCTGCGAGGCCGCGGGCGGCTTCGTCTACTACGTCTCGCTCAAGGGCGTGACGGGCGCGGCGAGCCTCGACACCGCGGAGGTGGCGCGGCGCGTGGCCGCCATCCGCCGCGTCACGGAGCTGCCCATCGGCGTCGGCTTCGGCATCCGCGACGGTGCCTCGGCCGCGCGCGTGGCGCGCATCGCCGACGCCGTGATCGTCGGCAGCGCGCTGGTGCGCCGCATCGCCGAGGCCGGCCCCGCAGGGGCCGAGGCGGCGGCGCGTTCGCTGGTCGGCGAGCTGCGCGCGGCGATGGACGAGGCGGTGGCGCGCGGCGCCGCCGGCGCGGGCTGAGCGGAGGGCGGCGGTGAGCTGGTTCAAGAAGCTCATGCCATCGCGCATCCGCACCGAGGGCCGCGGCAAGGGCAAGGTGCCCGAGGGCCTGTGGACCAAGTGCGAGGCCTGCCAGGCGATCCTCTACCGCGCCGAGCTCGAGCGCAACCTCGACGTCTGCCCCAAGTGCGGCCACCACCACCGCATCGGCGCGCGCCGCCGGCTCGAGGCCTTCCTCGACGCCGAGCCGCGCGAGGAGATCGGTGCCGAGGTGACGCCCGTCGACCCGCTCAAGTTCAAGGACTCCAAGCGCTACCGCGACCGCCTGGCGCAGGCGCACAAGCAGACCGGCGAGCGCGACGCGCTCGTCGTCCTCGCCGGCGCCCTCAAGGGCATGCCCGTGGTGGCCGCGGCCTTCGAGTTCCGCTTCATGGGCGGCTCCATGGGCTCGGTGGTGGGCGAGCGCTTCGTGCGCGCCGTGGAGACCGCCCTCGCGCGCCAGGCGCCGCTCGTGTGCTTCTCGGCCTCGGGCGGGGCGCGCATGCAGGAGGGGCTCTTCTCCCTCATGCAGATGGCGAAGACGGCGGCGGCGCTGCGCCGCCTCCAGGCGCGCGCCATCCCCTATGTGTCGGTGCTGGCGGATCCCTGCATGGGCGGGGTGTCGGCGAGCCTCGCCATGCTCGGCGACGTCCTCATCGCCGAGCCGGGTGCGCTCATCGGCTTCGCCGGCCCGCGCGTGATCGAGCAGACCGTGCGCCAGAAGCTGCCCGAGGGCTTCCAGCGTGCGGAGTTCCTGCTCGAGCACGGCGCGGTGGACATGATCGTCGACCGGCGCGAGCTGCGCGACCGCATCGCCGCGCTGCTGGCGATGCTCACCCGCCGTCCCGCTCCCTAGCCATGGGCGCGCGCGCGCCGCGTCACGCCACGCTCGAGGCGTGGCTGCGCTGGCAGGAGACGCTGCACCCGCGCGCGGTCGAGCTCGGCCTCGAGCGCGTCTCGGCGGTGTGGCGCGCCCTCGGCGCCCCGCGCCCCGCGCCGCTGGTCGTCACGGTCGCCGGCACCAACGGCAAGGGCTCCGTGGTCGCCTTCCTCGAGTCCATCCTCGGGGCGGCGCGCTGGCGCACCGCGGCCTACACCTCGCCGCACCTCGCGCGCTACAACGAGCGCGTGCGCATCGCCGGCGAGCCCGTGCCGGACGAGGCGCTGGTCGAGGCCTTCGCGGCGGTGGACGCCGCGCGCGGCGGGACCACGCTCACCTACTTCGAGTTCGGCACCCTGGCGGCGCTGTGGCTGCTCGCGCGCGCGGAGGTCGACGTGGCGCTGCTCGAGGTGGGGCTGGGCGGGCGCCTCGACGCCGTCAACGTCGTCGATCCCGACGTCGCCGTGATCACGCAGCTCGGCCTCGACCACAGCGAGTGGCTCGGCCCGGACCGCGAGGCCATCGGCCGCGAGAAGGCAGGGATCCTGCGGCCCGGGCGGCCCGCGGTCGTCGGCGATCCCGCGCCGCCGGCCTCGGTGGAGGCGCACGCGCGCGAGCTCGGCGCGCGGCTCGTGCGCCGCGGGCGCGAGTTCGACCTGCGCCCGGCGGGCGAGGGGCAGTGGGCCTTCGAGGACGCGGACGGCACGCTCATCCTGCCCACACCGGGGCTCGCGGGGCCGCACCAGCTCGACAACGCCGGCACGGCCGTGGCCGCCGCTCAGCTCGCCGCGCGCGCGGCGGGGCGATTCCTGCCCTCGGGGGCGATCGCCCGCGGGGTGCGCGAGGCGCACCTGCCGGGGCGCTTCCAGCGCGTTGCCGGCGAGGTGGAGACCGTGCTCGACGTCGCCCACAACCCGGAAGCCGCGGCGGCGCTCCGCGCCTGCCTCGAGGCCGCGCCCGCGCGCGGCGCGACGCGCTGCGTGCTCGGCATGATGGCCGACAAGGACGTCGAAGGCTTCGTGCGCGCGCTGGCGCCCGCCGTCTCGGCCTGGCATGCGGCGGGGCTTCCGGGCCCGCGGGGGCTCGCGGCCGAGGCGCTCGCCCGGCGCGTGCGCGCGGCGGGCGTGGAGGCCGTCGAGGCCCACGAGGACGTCACGGCGGCGCTCGCCGCCGCGCGCGCCGCGAGCGCGCCCGGCGACCGCGTCCTGGTCACGGGCTCCTTCCTCACGGTCGCGGCCGTGCTAGCCTGAGGGCGCCATGGACCGCCGCACCCGTGAACGCCTCATCGGCGCCGTCGTGCTGGTGGCGCTGGCGGTGATCGCCCTGCCGCCGCTGCTCGACGGCGAGGGCGTGACGGAGCTGCCGTCCTCGGTGCCGGAGCCGCCCCCGCCGATCGAGGTGCCGCTGCCGGACGAGGGCGAGGCCGCGAAGGTGCGCGCCCACGCCGAGGCGCCGGCGCGCCTGCAGGCCGACGGGCGCTTCGGCTGGGCGGTGCAGGTGGGCAGCTTCGCCAAGCGCGAGAACGCGCTCGCCCTGCGGGCGCGCCTGCGCGCCAAGGGTCTTGCCGCCTTCGTCGAGCCCTACGCGGGCGAGGACGGCGTGCGCGCCTGGCGCGTGCGGGTGGGCCCGGAGCCCACGCGTGCGGAGGCCGAGGCGCTGCGCGCGCGGCTCGCGCGCGAGCTCGGGCTCGAGGGCATCGTCGTCGCGCACGAGCCCGGCCGCGGCCTGGAGGCGCGCACGCCCACGGATCGTGCGGTTGACCCTGGGGCGGGCGGCCGCTAGCCTTGGCGCGGCCGCTGCGGCGGCCCCTGTGCCCCTTGTGCGGAGACGGGATCCATCGTCATGCCTGCAGAGCCCCAGGAGCCGCGCGCCATCGCCTTCGTCGACGGCCAGGACCTGTTCCACGCCGCCCGCGAGTCCTTCGGCTACCCCTATCCCAACTACGATGTCGTGTGCCTGGCGCGCACCGTGTGCATGCGTCAGGGCTGGCGGCTCGGCGAGGTGCACTTCTACACCGGTGTGCCCTCGGCGCAGGACAACCCGTACTGGCACAGCTTCTGGCGCCGCAAGATGCAGGTGATGCAGGAGG
>WGBS01000257.1 GCA_015494165.1 Gammaproteobacteria bacterium
TCGCCGTGCAGGCGATGAAGGCCGGCGCCCACGACTACCTGATGAAGGACAACCTCGCGCGCCTGGTGCCTGCGGTCGAGCGCGAGCTGCGCGAGGCCGACGAGCGCCGCGCCCGGCGCGTGGCCGAGGAGACCGTCTGGCACCAGGCCTACCACGACGCGCTCACGGGCCTTCCGAACCGCTGGCTGCTGGTCGATCGCCTCACCCAGGCCATCGCCTACGCGCGCCGCGAGGGCGCGCACGTGGCGCTGCTCTTCCTCGACCTCGACCGCTTCAAGCTCGTCAACGAGACCCTCGCCCACGGTGTGGCCGAGGGTCTCGTTGACGAGCTTGAAGCGGTCGAGGTCGAGAAAGAGCAGCGCCACGTGCGCGCCCTCGCGGCGCGCGTAGGCGATGGCCTGGGTGAGGCGATCGACGAGGAGCCAGCGGTTCGGCAGGCCCGTGAGCGCGTCGTGGTAGGCCTGGTGCCAGACCGTCTCCTCGGCCACGCGCCGCGCGCGGCGCTCGTCGGCCTCGCGCAGCTCGCGCTCGACCGCGGGCACCAGGCGCGCGAGGTTGTCCTTCATCAGGTAGTCGTGGGCGCCGGCCTTCATCGCCTGCACGGCGATCTCCTCGCCGATGGTGCCGGAGATGACGATGAAGGGGATGTCGAGGCCGCGCTCCTGCACCATGGCGAGGGCGTCGAAGGCGCTGAAGCGCGGCATGGCGTAGTCGGCGAGGACGATGTCCCAGTCGTAGTCGTCGAGGGCGCGCGCCATGTCCTCGGGGGTGTCCACGCGGCGGTGCTCGGGCTGGTAGCCGCCGCGGCGCAGGGCGCGCAGGACGAGCTCGGCGTCGTCGGCCGAGTCCTCCACCAGGAGCACGCGCAGCGGGACGGACATGGCCTAGGCCTGCGGCACCTCGTTGAGCAGCAGCCAGTACATGCCGAGCTGGCGCACCGCCTCCATGAACTGCTCGAAGTCGACCGGCTTGCGCACGTAGCTGTTGGCGCCGAAGTCGTAGCTGTCGACGATGTCGCGCTCCTCCGACGAGGAGGTGAGCACGACCACCGGCACGCGCCGCGTCAGCTCCTCGGCGCGCATGCGCTTGAGCACCTCGAGGCCGTCGACCTTGGGCAGCTTGAGGTCGAGCAGCACCACCTGCGGCTGCTCGTGCCGGTCGCGGCCCTCGTAGCGGCCGGTGGCGAAGAGATAGTCCAGGGCCTCGACCCCGTCGTGGGCGACGACCACCTCGTTGGCGATGCGGTTCCTGCGCAGGGCGCGCAGCGTGAGGGCCTCGTCGTCGGGGTTGTCCTCGACCAGCAGTATGGTCTTGCCCCTGCACCCGTCCCGCATCGGTCCTGCCTCCTCCTCCCCCGGATCCTCCGCACCCCAACGAAAGCACGATCGCCGCCGCGGCGCAAGCCCGTCAGGCGGCCGACTCGCGCCGCGGCGCCGCGCGGCCGCCGCCGAGGGTGAAGCGGATCACCGCGCCCTCGTCCACCGCGCCCTCGGCCCATACCCGCCCGCCGTGGCGCTCGACGACGCGGCGCACGGTGGCGAGCCCGATGCCCGTGCCCTCGAACTCGCTCGCCGTGTGCAGGCGCTGGAAGGGCCGGAACAGCTTGTCGGCGTAGGCCATGTCGAAGCCCGCGCCGTTGTCGCGCACGTAGTAGACCCGCTCGCCGCCGCTCTCCTCCCAGCCGAACTCGATCCGCGCCGGCTCGCGCCCGCGGGTGAACTTCCAGGCGTTGCCGATCAGGTTCTCCATCAGCGTCCACAGCAGGCGCGGGTCGCCGCGCACCACGGCGCCCGGGCGGATGTCCACCTCGACCCGCCTGCCGGGATGGACGTGGCGCAGGCCCTCGACCACCTCGCGCGCCAGCGCGCTGAGATCCACGGTCTCGCTGCGCAGCTCGCCGCGCGTGACCTGGGCGAGCGCGAGCAGGTCGTCGATGAGCTGCGCCATGCGCTGGGCGGCGGCGCGCACGCGCCTGAGGTGCTCGCGCCCCTCGGGGCCGAGGCGCTCGCCCTCGTCCTCGAGCACGGCGAGGCTGAAGCCGTCGATGGCGCGCAGGGGCGCGCGCAGGTCGTGCGAGACCGTGTAGGCGAAGGCCTCGAGCTCGCGGTTGAGCGCACGCAGCTCCTCGGTGCGCGCGCGCACGTGGTCCTCCAGGCCCAGCACCAGCCCCTGCATGCGAAGCGCGATGGCCGTGATGCCCGCGAGCAAGGCGATCAGGCGCTCGTCGGAGGCGTCGAAGGGCCGCGCCTCGCGGCGGAAGAGCGAGATCCCGCCGACCACGCGCCCCTCGTCCACCACCGGCACCACGAGGGCCGCGCGCAGGCCGAGGGCGGCCGCGCGGTCGGCGCCCACGCGCGGGTCGCCGGCGATGTCCGCGACCCGCACCGGCTCGCCGTGGGCCGCCACCCAGCCGCACAGCCCGCCCGCCTCGAGGTCGAAGCAGGTCCCGGGCCGCAGGCCCACGTCCGCGCCCTCGACGGCGACGTAGCGGCAGGTGCGCGCGTCCTCGCGCAGCGACAGGGCGGCGACGTCGGCGCGCACGATCTCGCGCGCGGCCGCCGCCACCGTGCGCCGCAGGCACTCGGGCTCGGCGACGTGCTCGAGCAGCTCGCGCGCCACGCTCACGAGGCGCTCGAGCGCCCCGGCCCAGCGGCGCTGCGGGGTGACGTCGCGCGCCACGCCCGTGAGCGCCACGATGCGTCCCGCGCGGTCACGCTCGGCCACCACGCGGTCCTCCATCCAGCGCCATTCACCGGCCGCGTCCTTCAGCCGGTAGACGCGCACCACGCTGCGCGCGCCGCGCGCGAGCGCCTCGGTCGCCTCGCGCACCCGCGCATGGTCGGCCGGGTGCATGTGCCGCAGCCACAGCGCCGGATCGCGCCGGAACTCCTCGGGGCGCACGCCCAGGAGCTCCGCACCGCGCGGGCTGACGAACTCGACCTCGCCGCCGAACAGGTCCCCGTCCGCCACGCGCACGCGGTAGACGATCTCCTCGACGTGCTCGAGCACGGCGCGGTGCAGCGCCTCGCGGCGGGCGAGCTCGCCGTGCGCGGCCTCGAGGGCCTCCAGCATGCGGTTGACGCCCGCGTAGAGGTCGCCCACCTCGTCCCGGAGCCCGGTGCGCACGCGGCGTGCGAAGTCGCGCCGGCGCCCGATCTCGCGCAGCTCGGCGGCGAGCGCGAGCAGCGGCGCGCTGATGCGCCGCTGCAGGGCGACGGCGAGCAGCAGCGAGAGGGCCAGCAGCCCCGCGAGCATGGGCGCCGCGAGCCGGCGGTAGCTGGCCAGGTGCGCCTCGTAGTGGGCCAGCGGCACCGCGGCGGCGACCTCTCCGAGCGCCTCCCGGCCCCTGCGCACCGGTAGCACGACCCGCGCGCCGGCCTGCGGACCCGGCGCGGCCGCCGCTGCGTCCTCCACCGCCCGCGCCTCCCCGCGGCGGTAAAGGAGCAGCGCGCGGCCCGCGCGGTCGCGCACCACCAGCGACGCCAGGGCGCCCCCGCTCTCGATGCGCCGCACCAGGCCCACAGCCGCCTCCACGTCGCCCGTGGCGAGCAGCTCCACGAGGTCGGGCTCGAGCTCACGCACCTCCTGCGCGGCCTGCGCGCGCGCCTCGCCGCGCAGGGAGGCGACCTGATAGGCGTAGAGCGCCGCGGCGCCGACGAAGGTCACGGTGGCCGAGGCCGCGAAGATGACGGCCGCGAGCCGCGCGCGCAGCCCCGGGCGGTAGCCGCTCACGGCGCGGGCTCCGGGCCGGTGGCGACCGGCAGGCCCGGAGCCCGGCTCCAGTCGCCCCAGCCGCCGTGGTAGACCGCGGCCTCCACGCCGAGCAGGCGCAGCGCCAGGTAGGCCACGGCGGACTCGCGGCCGCGGTCGCAGTAGACGTAGACGCGCCGCACGCCGCGCAGGCGCTGCCCGTAGAGGCGGCGCAGGCCGGCGCGGTCCAGCAGGCGCCCCTCGGCGTCGAGGTGGGCGCGGTACGGCACGTTCACCGCGCCCGGCACGTGGCCCGCCCGCGGGCCCGAGGAGACGCGCCCCTCGTAGGCCGCGGGAGGTCGCGCGTCCACGATCAGGGTGGCGGGGTCGTCCACCGCGAGGCGCATGTCCACGCGCGTGGCGATGCGCGCCGCCCGCAGGGCCGGCACGAAGCGCCCGCGTTCGGCACGGGGCGTGCCGCGCTCGAGCGGCCTGCCCGCCGCCGTCCACGCGGGCAGGCCGCCCGCGAGGACGGCGACCGCGGGATGGCCGAGCAGCTCCAGCACCCAGAAGACGCGCGCGGCCTCCTTCAGCGAGCCGTCGTCGTAGACCACCACGGGGCGGCCGGCACGCACGCCCGCGCCCTCGAGGAGCGCCCGCAGGCGCGCAAGCGCCGGCAGGCGCACGGGGTCGACCTCGGCGCGCAGGCGCCCCTCCGGCAGGCTCGCCGCGCCCGGCAGGTGCCCGGCGGCATAGGCGGCGACGGGCCTTGCATCCAGCGCCTGCACCTCGCCGCGGTGCGCGAGCAGCCACGCCGCGCTCACGACGAGGTCCGGCAGCACGCCCGCACGCACCGCCCCGGCCGCGAGGGCGAGCGCGCAGGCGAGGGCCGCCGCGGCGGCGCGCATCAGACGCCCCCCTCCCGCCCGGCGCGGGCGCGCCGCCGCAGCGCGCGCGGGCCGAGGGTGAAGCAGAAGCGCGCCCCCTCGCCCTCGCGCCCCTCGGCCCACACGCGCCCGCCGTGCATGTGCACGATGCGCTGCACGGTCGAGAGCCCGACGCCCGAGCCCTCGAACTCCTGCGCCGAGTGCAGGCGCTGGAAGGGCTGGAAGAGCTTGTGCGCATAGCGCGGGTCGAAGCCGGCGCCGTTGTCGCGCACGCACACGAAGGCCTCGCCGCCCTCGCGCTCGAGCGTGACCTCGATGCGCGCCGGCTCGCGCCCGCGCGTGAACTTCCAGGCGTTGCGCAGCAGGTTCTCGAGCAGCACGCGCAGCAGGCGCGGATCGGCCTCGGCCTCGATGCCCGGCGCGACGCGCGCCTCCACCGCACGCTCCGGCTCGGCCGCGCGCAGCTCCGCGAGCATGTCCTCGGCCATGCGGCTGAGGTCCACGGGCGTGCGCTCGAGCTGGCTGCGGCTGACGCGCGAGAGCAGCAGCAGGTCCTCGACGAGCTGCGACATGCGCTCGGCGGCGGCGCGCATGCGCTCGAGGTATTCGCGCGCCTCGGCCGGCAGCGCCGCGGCGTGGTCCTCGATGAGGGCCTCGCTGAAGCCCTGCACGGCGCGCAGCGGCGCGCGCAGGTCGTGGGAGACGGCCGAGACGAAGCTCTCGAGCTCGCGGTTGGTGCGCTCGAGCTGGGCCGTGCGCGCCTGGACGCGCGCCTCGAGCGCCGCGCGCGCCTCCTCGAGGGCGCGGTGGTCGGCCTCCAGGCGCTCGGCCATGTCGTCGAAGGCGGCGCCGAGGGCGCCGACCTCGTCGTCGCCGCGCACGCCGCTGCGCCGCCCGCGCTCGCCGCGCGACATGGCTTCGGCCGCGGCCGCCACGCGCTCGAGCCGGCGCGTGAGCAGCACGCCGAAGGCCACGCCCACCACCGCGATCACCGCCATGCCCGAGAGCCCGATGCCGATGCCGAGGTTGCGCGCCTGGGCGTGGATGCGCGCGAGCGGGCGGGCCGAGAACTCCACGGCAAGCGTGCCGAGAGGGCCTGCGGCGTTCGCCAGCGCCACCGTGCGCCAGTAGCTGTCGCCGTCGGGCGCGAGCGCCGGCATCACCTCGCCCACCAGGCGCGCGTCGCTCGCGGCGACGACGCGGCCGCTCTCGTCGGCGAGCAGCACGCGCACCACGTGCGGGTCGCGCAGGAGCTGCTCGACATAGGGCTGGAAGCGGTCGTACTCCTCGGTGAGCAGGGCCTCGCGTGCCGGCCCGCCCAGCAGGCCGAGGGTCACACGCTCCATCTCCTCGATCTGGCGCGCCGTGGCGTCGCGCGCGAAGCCGGTCGCCTCCCAGATCACGGCCGTCAGCACCACGGCCTCGAGGGCGAAGATGGTGGCCGCGATGCGGTAGCGCAGCGAGCGCGGCAGCAGCCTCATGACCCACCACCCGCCGTGACCTCGCGCCAGATGGCGCGCACCGCGTCGTACTCCGCGTCGTTCGCGGGCACGAAGCCGTCGAAGCCGAGGCCGCGCAGCAGCCGGCGGCCCGCCCCGGTCCGCTCCCAGGAGAGCAGGGCCTCTCGCCATCGCTGCGCCACCGCTTCCGGCACCCGCGCGTGGACGGCGAAGAGCGAGGGCGGGATGGGCGCGCTCGAGGCGATCACGTGCAGCTCACCGCCGAAGCGCGCGCGGTAGACGCGCAGCGGCGAGGCCGCGGTGACGCAAGCGGCGGCCGTGCGGGCCAGCACCTGGCGGATGCAGGCGAAGTGGTTGCGCAGGTGCACGATCTCGACCGCGCCCGCGAGCCCGCGCTCGGCGAGCAGCGCGCGGCCGAGGATGCTGACGGCGGCGTCCGCGGGCGGCATCGCCACCCGCCGCCCGCGCAGGTCGGCGAGCGTCGCCGCCGTGCCGTCGGGACGCGTGACGAAAACGGCCCTGAGCCGCCCCCGCCAGTGCGCCAGCGGCCGGTAGCCCGCGGGCGCGGCGGCGCGCACGTAGTCGAAGGGCTGGACGAAGACGAGGTCGAAGCGCGCCTCCGCGAGGGCCTCGCGGAAGCGCTCGAAGCTGCCGCGTGTGCGCAGGACGACCCGCACGCCCGCCGCCTCCCCGAGGGCACGCGCCACCGGCGCGTAGAGCCGCTCGAGACGGCCCGGCGGCAGGTAGGGAAAGACACCGAGCGTGTAGCGCCCCTGCCGGGGCTCCGCCGCTTCCCCGGCGAGGGCGAGCGTGGCGAGGGCGACCGCGACGAGGACGCTCCCGCCGCATCTCCGCCCCCACGCCGCCGTCGGCATCCGGCTCCCTCCCCCGCGCGCACCCGCCGTGCGGAAAGCCTTGCACCCTGGAAGCTCTGAAA
>WGBS01000258.1 GCA_015494165.1 Gammaproteobacteria bacterium
GCTGAATCCCGCGGTGCGCATCATGGTGCTGAAGGCGCTCAACGCCTTCGGCCACAGCCGGGCATCCTTCGTCGCCGAGGCCATCTTCTACGCCGCCAACAACGGCGCGCGCGTCATCAACGTCAGCGTCGGCGGGCGCGGGCTGACGCGCGTCGAGCAGGAGGCGGTGCGCTACGCGACCTCCAAGGGCGCCATCGTCGTCGTGGCCTCCGGCAACGAGGGCATCGAGACCAAGGACTACGGCCCGGCCGGCATCCCCGAGGCCTTCACGGTGGCCACCACCGACATGGACGACCGGCGCGCGCCCTTCTCCAACTGGGGCCAGGCGGTGGACATCGCCGCGCCGGGGGTGGACGTGCTCAGCCTGCGCGCGCGCCGCACCGACCTCATGCTCGGCATCCCCGGCGTCGAGTACAGCCCGGGCGCCGCCTTCGTCGGCGCCGACAAGCGCTACTACCGCGCGAGCGGCAGCTCCTTCGCCGCGCCCATCGTCAGCGCCGTGGCCTCGCTCCTGCTCGCCACCCACCCGGAGTACACGCCGACGCAGGTGGCGCACCTGCTGACGCAGAACGCGCGCGACATCGAGGTGCCGGGCTGGGACCAGCTCACGGGCTACGGCCTGCTGGACGCGCGCGCGGCCCTGCGCGGCGACCCCGACCGCTGGATCGAGGCGCGCGTGGAAGGCGTGGGCGCGGTGCGGCAGGACGGCAAGGTCTACATCGAGGTGCGCGGCACGGCGGATGCCGGCCGCTTCGCCGGCGCGCGCATCGAGCTCGCCGCGCCCGGCACCGAGGCCTGGAAGACGGTGGCGCAGGTGGAGCGCCCCGTGCGCCGCGGGCGCCTCGCGCTCGTGCCCGCCACGCACATCGACCGCCCCGGCGAGTGGCGGCTGCGCGTGGTGGTGCGCGACGCCGAGGGCGACGAGCGCGAGAGCCGCGCGAGCCTGAACATCCAGTGACGCGCGCCGCGGGGGGCCCGAGCCCCGGCCGCGGTCCGGAGAGGGAGGGAACGCGATGGGCAAGCCCTGGCGGGTCCGCAAGGACCTCGTGGCCTTCATCGCGAGCGGGCTGGCCGTAGCCGGCACCGTGGCGCTCGCCGTGGTCGGCGAGATCCCGGTGCAGCGCGAGGGCCAGCCGGTGCCCGGCGCCACCGTGACGCTCTTCGGGCCCAAGGGCGAGCAGGTGGGCGAGGGGCGGACCGACGAGCGCGGCGTGGCGGTCATCCCGGACCTGCCGCGCCGGCCCGACGAGCTCGTCGTGGCCGCCGCCGAGGACGGCGCCGTCGCCCTCAGGCCGCCGCGCATGCCGGAGACACCCGGCCGCCCGGCGGCGGTGGACCTCGACGGCGAGGCGGTGCGCCCCTGCCTCACGCCCAACCCCTTCGAGCCGATCGTCGTCGGCCCCAAGAACGACGTGGGGGCGGGGCTGGCCAAGACCGTCGAGCGCTTCCTGCCGGGGATCGGCCTTCCCGGAGGGGCCGTGGCCGGCATCGGAACCGGCGGCAACGTGGACGTGGCCGCGAGCGAGCCCGACGAGGAGCCGCCCACGACGAAGGATCCGTTCCCGCGCGATGCGCGCCACCGCCTGCGCGACCCCAAGACCGGCGTGGAGGTGCTGGTCGGTGCCATGTTCGACGACCGCGGCCGGCTCCTCGTGGGCGTCGAGATCGACAAGGCGCCGGCCAAGGGAACCCTGCACGCGGTGGCTCTGCTCTCCCCGCACGGCGACCTGGTCCCATGGACCGACTGGCGGATCTACAAGCTCTGGCGCGAGTGGTGGCTCACGGTGAGCTGGACGAAGGTCACGGAGCACTACGTCGACGGGGCGCTGGTCAACCGCACCGTCGAGCACGGCGGCTGGACGGAGCGCTGGCGCGAGGACCTGGGGACCTTCGCCGTGCCGGTGGAGACGAAGGCGACGATGCCGCTGTGGCGCATGGCGGGCTTCGACCGGGCCACGGGCGGTGTCAGGTCGGCGGGCTTCTCCTACCCCGTCACCCCCGCCATGCTCCAGGCCGCGCCCTTCCTGTTCGTCGCCCACGTGACGCTGCCGGACCGCGACCCGGTGGTCACGGTGCCCTTCGTCTTCGCGCTGTGGGTCAACCCGCTCGCGCCCATCGGCGGAGCCAACCCCGTGGTGTTCGTGCCGCTGGGGCCGGCGCCCTTTGTCGCGCTCGCCCTGGACCCCGCGGGCGCGCACCGCCTGCTCGCCGCGCACACCGGCACGCTGCTGCTCGGCGCCCTCATGGAGCCGGGCGACATGATGACGAAGGTCACGCAGGCGCTCGCGGCCGGCACCTGGATGCTCGCCTACGGCTGCAGCGCCGCGGCGCAGGCCTCCTGGCTGCTCCCCTACGACGCGCGTCCCGGCGAGAGCGCCGAGGAACGCGAGCGCCGCAGGAAACGCGAGGAGGAGGAGGACGACGACATCGGCCTCGCCCCCAAGGACGACGACTTCCCCTGATCCCGTCCATCCCTTCGGGACGAGGCGAAAACGCAGAGGGGGACCGCCCATGAAGACGATCGTCCGGCACGCACGCCGCCGCGCGCCCGCGGCGCTCGGCATCCTGCTCGCCGCGTGGGCGGCCGCCGCGCAGGCGGCCGCGCCCACCGTGGTCTTCGTGCTCGACGTCTCGGGCAGCATGGCCCAGAAGCTCGGCAAGACGACGAAGATGGCCGCGGCCAAGGCGACCTTCGCCGAGCTCGTCTCGGCGCTCCCGAGCGACATGCGCGTGGGCCTCGAGGTCTACGGCCACCGCGGCGACAAGGACTGCTCCGCGATCGAGCTGCTCGTCCCGCCGGGGCCGGTGGACCCGCAGGCGCTCACCCGAAAGGTGCAGGCGCTCTCGCCGCGCAAGGGGGCCACGCCCATCGCCGAGGCCCTGCGGCGCGCGGCGGAGGCGCTCAAGGACGCGCCGGGCGCGCGCACCGTGGTGCTGATCTCGGACGGCCGGGAGACCTGCGGCGGCGATCCGGTGGCGGCCGTCAAGGCGCTGCGCGCGGGCGGCCTCGACGTGCAGGTCCACGTCGTGGGCTTCGCCGTCGGCAAGGGCGGGCGCGCCCAGCTCGAGGCCATCGCCGCCGCCGGCGGCGGCCGCTACTTCGACGCCAGGGACGCCGCGGGCCTGCAGGAGAGCTTCCGCGCCCTGCGGCGCACCCTGACCGCGCGCACCCTGCTGCGCGAGACTTTCGACGGCGATGCCCTCGACCCCGCGCGCTGGAGCGTCGAGCGGCCCTACCCGGACGGGATGCTCGTGGAGGACGGCCGCCTGCAGCTCCTCACCATGCCGCCCGCCGGCGGCAAGCTGCTCGCGCCCGTCAATCTCGTCGTCTACAAGGAGAAGCTGCCGAAGGAGTACGAGATCGAGGCGCGCGTGCGCCTCACCCAGCGCAGCGGCGGCTGCACGGCCTGGTGGAAGGCGCCCATGGTGGGCCTGCAGCTCGCGCGCGGGCCCAAGGACGCGATCCTGCTCGTCGCCGGCCGCTCGGACCAGGGCTGCATGAGCCAGCAGGACGGGGTGATTCTCCAGAAGTACAGTGGCGGCAAGGGGGTGGCGCATAGCGGCCAGGACATCGGCCGGCGTGACGACCACGAGGTGCACCTGCGCATCCGGCGCGAGGGCCGCAAGTTCCTCGCCTTCTACCGCACCGACGCCACGAAATGGAAATGGAGGAAGCTCGGCGAGGTGGCCGACCTGCGCTCGGGCCACCGCCTCGGCCTCTTCGCGCTGCGCGGCGACGAGACGGCCGAGACGCTGGTGAGCTTCGACGAGGTCATCGTGCGCGAGCTCTCGCGCTGACGGGCGGCCGCTCCCGACACGGAGCGCCGGCGTGCGTGCGTCTCCCCGTGCCGCGGCCCTCGCCCTGACGCTGGGCGCGGCGTCCGTCGCGGCTCCCGCCTTCGCGGCTCCGGCATCCGCGGCCGCCGAGGCCGCCGGCGGGCCGCTGTGCGCGGGCCCGGCGCCGGGCGACGGCGATCGCCTGCGCGCGCTCGTCGCCACGGTGGCCGCGCTCGCGCGCGGGCCGGGGCCGCTGCGCGCGCAGGCGGCGCGCGGGGGCGGCGAGCGCCTCGCGGCGCTGCTCGAGGCCGAGACCCTCGCCGAGGCGGCCCGCGCGCTCGTGCGCGAGGCGGAGGGCGACCCCGCCCGGGCGCTGGGGCTGCGCCCGGCCGCGCGCCTGCG
>WGBS01000259.1 GCA_015494165.1 Gammaproteobacteria bacterium
TCGAAGCGGAACAGCGGCGCCGACTCCTGGATGTCGAGGGCGACGCCGGCGGCCACCCCCTCGCGCACGTCGAGCAGCACGATCTCGCGCGCGAGCTGCTGCATGGCGAGGATCTGGGCCGTGGACTCGCCGACCCGGCCGGCGCCGACGATGCTGATCTTCGGTCTCATGGCGGCCTCCTTCCCCGCTGGCCCCGCCGCGGCCGCTCCGGGCCGCGCCACGAGCGCAGAGCCCGATTGTGGGCGGGCGCGCGGCGCGAGACAAGCGCTCCGCCCGTCGGGGGGCGCGCCAATGGGTCAGAGAGGCTCGCGTCCGGCGGGGGCATCCCGCACCCATGTCCTGTCCTCCTCCGTGAGGCGGGCGCCGGGGTCGCACTGGGCGATGAGCTCGGCGAGGGTATAGCGCCTCGGCAGGGGCTCGATGACGAGCCGCCCGGCCTCGGCGCGGATCTCCACCTCCATGTCGAGGCGCAGGCCCGCCGCGCGCAGGAGCGCCGCCGGCAGCCGCACCGCCGCGCTGTTACCCCATTGGCGGATGGCTGTGCGCGCGGCAGGTGTCGTCCGCGGTGGGCGTGTGACAGATCCGGAGCGGGTCGCCATGGCTTGTTCCTCCTGCGCTCCGGCCGGGTCAGGGACGGGCGGCGGGCTGCGGGGCGAGGCGCGCCACGCCGCTCTCGACGGCCGCGCGCGCGACCGCCGGCGCCACGGTCTCGATCAGGCGCGGGTCGAGCGGCTTGGGCAGGATGTAGTCCGGGCCGAACTCGAGGCGCTCGAGCTGGTAGGCGTCCAGCACCTCGCGCGGGACCGGCTCGCGCGCGAGGTCGCGCAGCGCGTGCACCGCGGCCACGTGCATGGCGCGGTTGATGCGGCGCGCGCGCACGTCCAGGGCGCCGCGGAAGATGAAGGGAAAGCCGAGGACGTTGTTCACCTGGTTCGGGTAGTCGCTGCGCCCGGTCGCCATGATGACGTCGGGGCGCGTGGCGAGCGCCACCTCGGGGCGGATCTCCGGGTCGGGGTTGGAGAGCGCGAAGACGATCGGCCGCTCGGCCATGGTGCGCAGCATCTCCGGCGTGAGCACGTCTGGGCCCGAGACGCCGATGAAGACGTCGGCGCCCTCGACCGCCTCGGCGAGCCTGCGCAGCGGCGTCTCGGCGGCCACCTCGCGCTTGTAGGGGTTGAGGTCCTCGCGGCCGGCATGCACCACGCCGCGGCGGTCGACCATGAGGATGTTGCCGCGCGGGGCGCCGAGGGACTCGAGCAGGCTCATGGAGGCGATTCCGGCGGCGCCCGCGCCGACGCAGACGATGCGCACCGCCTCGAGGCGCTTGCCGGCGAGCTCGAGGGCGTTGAGGAGCCCTGCGGCGATGATGATGGCCGTGCCGTGCTGATCGTCGTGGAAGACCGGTATGTCGAGCCGCTCGACTAGGGCGCGCTCGATCTCGAAGCACTTCGGGGCGGCGATGTCCTCGAGGTTGATGCCGCCGAAGCCGCAGGCGATGCGTGAGACGGTCTCGACGAAGTCGCCCGGGTCCGGCGCCTCGACCTCGATGTCGAAGACGTCGATGCCGGCGAAGCGCTTGAAGAGCACCCCCTTGCCCTCCATCACGGGCTTGCCCGCGAGCGGGCCCACGTCGCCGAGGCCGAGCACGGCGCTGCCGTCGGTGACCACGGCCACCAGGTTGCCCTTGGCGGTGTAGGCGTAGGCAGCCTCGGGGTCGGCGGCGATGGCGCGCGCGGGCGCGGCCACGCCCGGGGTGTAGGCGAGGGCGAGCTCGCGCTGGGTGTTGCAGGGCTTGGTGAGCTCGATCGCCACCTTGCCCGGGCGCGGGTAGGCGTGATACTCGAGGGCGGCCTCCGTCAGGTAGCCCTCGCGCCGGTCGTCGCGGTCCTCGGTCTCGGCCATGGCTCTCCTTCCGCTCGCGGCCCGAGGCGCGTCATGCTAGCGGCGCGCCCCTTCGGCCGCCACCGCTCAGGGCAGGACGGCGAGCGCCGAGGGATGGCGCACGCGCATCTGCAGCTCGCCGTGGCGCGGGAAGATCCAGCCGCGCGCGCGCACGCGCCGGCCGGCGAGCCGCCCCGGGTCGATGCCCGCGCGCCGGAAAAGCGGCAGGTCGGCGCGCGCGATGCGCAGCGCCACGCGCCCCTCGAGGTTGAGCCACAGCGAGCGGCGGCTGCGGCCGATGCGCACCACGCGCCCCTCGACGATGCGGAAGCCGCGCACGCCGCCGTCGGGGCGCAGCCGCGCGCTCGCGAGCGGCCCGAAGAAGTCGCGGTGGCGCCAGACGCCCAGGCCGCGGGCGCGCGCGGCGCGCTCGGCGGCGAGGCGGCACTCGAGGCCCCACAGGTTCGGCGGCACGGCGATGGCGAAGCCGAGCCCCTCGCGGATCAGGGCGGCGGCGACGTCGGTGCCGTCGGGGAGGAAGGCGTGGGCGAGCAGCCGCCCGTAGCGGTCCTCGCGCTCGCGCCCGTAGCGCAGCCCCACCGTGCGGCCCGAGCGCGCGATCAGGGCGATGAGGCGCTCGCGCGCGGCGAGCGCGAGCGGCTCCGGCGGGCGGCCGTCGCGGCCGAGCTCCGGCGTGTTGACGCCGATCAGGCGCACCCGGCGGCCGCCTTCGATCTCGAAGGTGTCGCCGTCGAAGACGTAGCCGACGCGCACGCGCGCGTCGATGCGGTCCGGGGCGCAGGCGGTGCCGGCGGCGGCCGGGGCGCCCGCGAGGGCGAGCGCCGCCAGCGCGAGCGCGCAACGAAGAAGGGCGCCCGCGCGGGGCGCCCTTCCGGCCGCGGCGCGCGCCACGCGGCTCACTTCATGCCGTACTTGCGGCGGAAGCGGTCCACGCGCCCGCCGGTGTCGACGATCTTCTGCTTGCCCGTGTAGAACGGGTGGCACTTGGAGCAGACCTCGATGTGCAGGTCGCGCCCCGCCGTCGAGCGGGTCTTGAA
>WGBS01000260.1 GCA_015494165.1 Gammaproteobacteria bacterium
ACTCGAACGCCTCGGCCAGCGCCGCCGCGCGGCGGGGCTCGGGCGGGCCCTCGTGGAAGGCGAGCAGCACGTCGTGGATGCTGCGCTCGCCGAGGTCGAGGTCGTAGGGGCGCGCCCCGGGGTCGTCGGCGTGGAGGGCGATACGGAGCTGGCCGGCGCCGTCCACGGACACCGTCCGAGGCGCCTGCTCCCAAAAGTAGCGGATCGCGACGTCGACACCGCCGGATGCGGCGTATGCGCTGACCCAGCGGGCCCGCTCACCCATAGCAGCGGGTGCCGCACCGCGTCCCGTAGCGCCGTGTAGGAGCCCGACGGTATAGCCTCCCGGTTTTGCGCGACCACGTGGCCACTTGCTGCTCTCGCCCCTCCGCTGCCGCAGGACCGCTGTCTGCGACGGGCCAAGGCGGAACTGGGCGGTCACTGGCTTGGTGCCCGTCGGGCCTTTTCCCCCTGCCGCGACCTCGACCGGGCCGGGACCGGCAAGGTGCCAGGCGAGCCCTGCCTCGCGGAAAGGGTGCACCCACTGCGGCCGGCGGCGGCTGGAGTTCTCGATGTCGTGCTGGACGAGGATCCACGGCTTGCCGGCGTACAGATGAAGCCGCGTTGTCCAGTTGTAGAGGCCGTCGGGGACGATGCCGTCGCCGCGCCGGACCGGGAGGTGGGTGCCGTGGAGCTTCACGATGACGTGCATGGACCCGCGGCGCTCGACCTCGACGCGCCGGGGCGGGCCGGCGCGGTAGAGGGCCTCGGCCAGGCGGCGGTTCACGCGCGTTCGCAGCTTGTGCCAGCCGGCGGGGTTCCAGCGCAGGCCGCGGAAGCGCTCGTAGAAGGGCGCGGCCGCGGAGCGGATGAAGGGGCCGTCGCCCTCGCCACCGCGCAGGACCGTGCGGCCGCCGAGGCGCACCTCGCCGAGGACAGCACCGGTGTGGCGCGGGATGCGCACCTGGATCGCGCCCGTGTCCACCTCGACGAAGCCGGCCTCCTCGCGCACCGCGAGGGGCGGCGGGCGCACGCGCGCCGGGCCGTCGTTGCTGAGCCACACGGTGACGCTGCCGTTGGCGGGCACGTCCACCTGGAAGTCGAGCAGCACCCAGCGCACGGAGCCGTCCAGCGCCCAGTAGCGGGACAGCGGCGTGAACTGGCAGGGGATCTCGCGGCCCTCGGCGTCGGTCAGGCGCAGGCTCGCCACGTCCTTCACCACGCCGCGCGGCAGCGGCACGCCGCTCGTGACGGGCCAGGCGCGGCGGTCCACGCCGCTGTTGTCGCGGATGGTGAGCGGGATGCGGAAGACCTTGCCGTCCCAGCGGTACGGCACGCCGCTCGTGCGCAGGGCCAAGGTTTCGTCCACAAGGGCACGACCCGGCAACGGCGCGGCCAGGGCGGCGAGCGTCACCGTGACGACGATAACGGCGTGTCCTACGGTCACCGTGCAGGAGTCCCCGTGTCGCCGAGGGCGATTCTTGCTGCCCACGTTCCTTTCGCTGTAGCGACGACGAGCGCGTCGGCCGAGGGATAGTACTTCAAGCGACCCCATATGCCTCGTGGGCCCGCCGGAGGTGCGGGAGTGGGCATCGGCGTCCAGGCCTCCGTGGCAGGATCGTACAGTGCCCAGTTCTTCCGGCCGACGAGCACCACCCGTCTGATCCCCGGGTGCCACACGGCACCCCCTTTCTGGTCGATCGCGACGGGCGTGGGGACGGGCTGTGCGCGGGCAGACGCCGGGTCGATCATCCAGAGAAGCCCAAGTGATCCCGCCACCAGCACCAGCCGTCCGTCCGGCAGGCAGACCAGGCCATTGTGGAATGTGTTCTTGCGCATCCCGCGTAGCGGCCGGCGTGACCATTCCAGCGTAGAGAGGTCGAACCGAAAGAGATAACGGCCGAGACCTCCGGTGCCACCGACAGCCCACAAGACGGGGGAAGTGGAGTCTTCGCAGATCGCCCCGCCCATGGTGCCGGGCGCACGGTCCGTGAGCAGATGCCAGCGGTTTTCCGCAGGCTTGTAGAGCCAGGTGTCCGTGGGTGCGCGTGAGGGACCCAGACCCTTGCCGCCAGGACCACAGCCGGACCAGACGAGCATTCCTTCGAGTTCCGGAACGAACAGGATCTGCTGATAGGTGTGCCGGCTGTACGGCCTCGAGCTGTCACGTAGCTTGCCTTTCCGATGGTCCAGGTTATCGGGCCTGTAGCGCGAAGGAGCGTCTGGCTCGTAGGCCCGGCGCCACTGGAGTGTGCGGAGATTCAGGACAAGGACCTCGTTGCCGCGGTAGTCCGCGTGCCCACCGCCGAACACGAAATACAGCCCTCGTTCCGCGTCGAGCGCCGCCCCGGAGAACGCGAGAATTCCGCGATGCGCCGGGGGCCTTTCTGCGATCCGGGTCCAGCGGTTCGGCGGAAGGTCCGTCGCCCAGCTAGGCGGCGACTCGGGATGCGAGCCGTCCGCGGACGACGAGCCGGCGGCGAGCAGCGTGGCACTGACAAGCAGTGCGCCGAGCGCGCGGTTCATAGTGCGAGCCTCAGGGCCCAGACGGCGGGCGGGCGGCGCCAGTCGCCGGTGACGAGCAGGAAGACGCCGTGGCGGTCGTCCCAGACCATGTCGTAGTTCATGTGGCCGGGCGCGCCGGCGGGCAGGCCCGCGGGGCCGAGGTCGCGGCAGCGGTCGGCGCGCGGGTCGTAGACGTAGGTGCGCGCGGTGCGCGCGGCGGCGTACCAGGGCCGGCCCTTCCTGTCGGTGCGCGCGACGCGCCGGTCCGGCACCACCAGGAGGAAGCGCCGCGCGCGCTCGTCCCAGGCGGCGGGAAAGTGCTGCCACGGCGGCGGGCAGCGGCCGGCGGGCTCGCGCACCTCCCAGCGCCCCGGCGCGTACGGCGCGGGGCCCGGATGGTAGACGCGCACGCGGAAGGGCCCGTCGTGGCGCGCCTCCCGGTAGTGGCCGAAGAGGAAGACCGCGCGCTCGGCGGGCGCGTAGACGGCGTTCATGTGCAGCGTGAGCCGCTGGGCGGGCTTCGGGCGGACCCGGCGCCAGCGCCTGCGGTCGGGGCCGAGCTCGAGGACGGCGCGGCCCGAGAAGGCGACCAGGGTGTCACGGTGGCTGTCGTAGGCGAGCGCACCGCCGAAGAGCCGCGGGGGCGGCGCGCCGTCGGTGGGGAAGATCTCCCAGCGGCGCGTGGCGAGGCGGAACAGCCACAGCGGATGCTCGCGCACGCCGGCGACACGCTTGCGCACCGGGTTGTGCTCGGGCCGGCCCAGCACCCAGAGGGCGTCGAGGCGCGGGTCGTGCTCGACGAGGTCGAAGGTGTGCATGGCCCACGGCTGCGGGGCGTCGGGCGGGCCCGCGACGGCGCGCCCGCGCGCGTCGGCGCGGTAGGTCTCGGGCGGGGCCGCGGAGGCAAGGTCGCGCCAGCGGCGCGTGGCGGGGTCGAAGGCGTGGACGGCGTTGTCGTGGCTGCGGCCGTGGGTGTCGGAGCCGAAGAGCAGCAGCAGCCCCCTGCGGCCGTCCCAGGCGCACGGC
>WGBS01000261.1 GCA_015494165.1 Gammaproteobacteria bacterium
GAGACCATGCTCACCCTGCAGGAGGCGATCCGGCGCCACGGCTACGTGATCTCCCGGGTGCAGCGCGTGGACGTCGGCCTCACCCGCATGGGCTACAAGACGGACCTCTACCGCGTGGTCTTCTACGGCAAGCCGGAGGAGATCCGCCGCCTGCGGCGCGACTATCCGGACCTCATCCCCTACCTGCCGCTCAAGCTCTCGGTCTTCGCGGAGAATGGGCAGACGCTCGTGGTCGGCGTGCGGCCCGTCGCCCTGTGGGCCTTCTTCGACCACCCGGAGCTGTTCGACATGTTCGCGCGCTGGGACCGCGACCTGCAGAGCATCCTCGACGAGGTGCGCGAGGCGCGCTGAGCCCGGAAGGACGGCTCAGGCCGCCCCCTCGAGGGCGGCCACACGCGCGTTGAGGCGCGCCTCGAGGCGCAGCTTCCAGGCCAGGAACACCGCCGTCTGCGCCGTGCCGGGCAGCGCCCCGCGGGGCAGATCCACGTCGGCGAGCCACACGGGGTAGGGCTCCCCGGCCGCGCGCAGCGCCACCACGTGCCGGGCGGCCGCCTCGAAGACCTGCTCCTGCCTTGTTCGGAGGTCGTGGGTGGTGCCGTGGGTTGGTGCTCCGGGGCTCGGCGGCCTGCCGCTGGCGGGGCTGGCACCAGGCGCCTGCGCGGGATCGAAGCGGCGGCGCCCGCACTCGAGGCTCCAGAGGAGCCCGCCGAGGCCGTCGTGGCGGGCGACGGCGCGCAAGGCGAGCGCGCCTTCCGCCGGCTCGGGCGGCGGCATCTCCGTCGCCTTCGTCGCATCCCCGGCGCCGTCCAGGCGCAGCCAGGTGACGGGGGGCGGCGCGCTGCCGGAGAGCGCGCCCACGCGCCGGGTGGCGGCGTCGAGGAAGGCCGCCAAGGCCCGGAGCGCCGGCACCTCCCGCCGCCAGGGCTGCCGCCACGCCACCACGCTCGCCCGCTCGTCGGCGACGGCCACCTCGAGCGTGCCGCCGCGCCCGCGCCACACGACCGTGACGCGCCCGGGCGCGGCGGCACGGCAGGCGGCGGCCAGCAGGGGCTCGCGCGCGGCGAGCGCCGCCTCCAGGACCACCGGCGCCCAGCGCTCGCGCGGCAGCGCCAGCACCTCGAGCAGGCCCTCGCGGTCGCGCGCGAGCGCCGGGCGCGGCACGCCGTGCTCGGGCTCGAGCACCTGGTAGCCCGAGCCGACCTCTAGCACCAGGCGCGCCTGCGGATGGCCGCCCGGGCCGTACCAGACGGCGCGCGCCTGCGCGAGCAGCTCCTCCAGCCGGCGGGCGATGGCCGGACCGTGCCCCGGCACGAAGCAGCGCACGGGCACGGGCGGGGGCGCGCCGCCGCCCTGCGCGGGCGGCGACCAGGCGCAGAGCTCCGCGACGAGGTCGGCGATGGCGGTCTCGCCCGCGAAGCGCTGCACGAGCACCTCGCCCCAGGTCGTGCGCGCCACGAGGTCGATCGTGCGCACCAGGCAGGCGCGGCTGCTGCCGTGGCTGAGGGGGTCGGAGCGGGCGGTGGCGAGCTCGATCCCGAGCCTGCGGTGGCGGGCGCAGGGGTCGTGGCCGACGTCGGCGAAGGCGAGCGCCGCGGCGAGCCGCGGCGGCGCGCGCAGCGCCTCCGGCGGCGGCCCGCGGCGGCACCGGTCCGCGGGCAGGTGCTCGGCGAGCGCGCGCACGATGCCGTGCACCTCGGCGGGCGTGAGGTCCGTCTCCGGCGCCTCGAAGCGCAGCACCGTCGACGGCGCCACCAGCCCGTTGACGTGCGCCCAGGTGAGCAGCGCCACCGGGGTCTCGGCGCGCTTCAGCGGCGCGCGCGAGCCCTCGCGCTCGAGCCGCCACGCGCCCTCGGCCTCGCGCACGAGGGTGAGCTCGGCCTCCGAGAGGTCCTCCGAGATCCCGGGGTTGATGGCCTCGACCTTGCCCGGGGCGTGCTCCGCGGCGCTCTTGAGGCGCCGCGCCACCACCTCGAGGTCGGCGGCGGCGCGCCCCCCGTCGCGCAGGCGCGCGCCCGCGAAGGCCGCGAGCCGCCCGAAGCTGTCGCGCAGCAGGGCCTCGATCAGGGCGCGCTCCTCGAGCACGCGCTCGATTTTCCAGCGCGGGCGCGCGTCGAGGAGGTGCAGGCGGCCGCGGTCCCAGCCCCAGCGCGCGGCGAGCCGCGCCATCAGCGCCCGGCGCCACCCGCTTCCCGGCCGCGAGAGCGCGATGCGCGACTTGAAATAC
>WGBS01000262.1 GCA_015494165.1 Gammaproteobacteria bacterium
CGTCGAGCAGGCCGCGCACGGTCTCCTCGCGCCACCACGGCGGGCGCAGGTTGACGTCGACGAAGGCCGGCGCACCGAGCCCGCGCAGCGCCGCGAGCGCCGCGGCCGAGCGGGGCGCGCGCGCGGCGAGCGTGCCGTGGTAGAGGAGGGCGGGGCCCGCGGCCCGCGCCGCCTCCACCGCCGCGTCCGCATCCACGTGGTCCCAGGCGACGTCGGCGACGATGTCGAAGCTCGGCTGGCCGTCGGCCCCGAGGCGCACCCGCACCGTGCCCGTCGCGTGCGCGGGGTCGGTCTGCAGGCCCGCCTCGTCGAGCCCCCACTCGGCCATCGCCGCCCGCACCTCGCGCCCGAGGGCGTCGTCGCCCACGCGCGAGATAAGGAGCGGATCGAGGCCGAAGCCGCGCAGGTGCCAGGCGACGTTGAAAGGGGCGCCGCCGAGGACGCGGGCGCCGTCCTCGAAGCAGTCGAACAGGACCTCCCCGAAGACCACCGGCCGCCCGGCGCGCTCAGAAGGGCTCATCCTCGTCCTCGCTCCAAAGCAGCCGGGCCGCCAGCGCGCGGCTGCGGCGCCGCGGCGGGAGCTCCGCGGGCGGACGCCCGCGGCGCCAGTCCGCGAGCGGCTGGACGACCGGCGGCTCCCCCTGGTCGCCGAACCAGGGATCCACCGCGTAGGCGCGCCCCGTTGGGCGCTCCTCCACGACGGCCGTCCAGTGCACGTCCACCAGACGCGGCGCGCGTCGCACGCGGCCCGCGACGCGATGCCATTGTAGCAGCCCGGCCCGTTCGAGCGCCCGCAGAAGCGCCTCGGTGGTGAGCGACTCGTCGATGCAGTCCTGCTGCCCCGGCATTCCGCCCCAGGGCTGGCTGCCCGCGAGGTCCCGCCCCACGGGGGTCAGGCGGCCGATGGCGGCATCGAGCCGCGCGATGGCCTCGCGGAGGCGGAGACGCTCGGCGGCCGGGTCCGGCGCGGGCGGTGAGAGCAGCGCCACGACCGCCGCCCAGTCGGCGGCGGGGATGCGCACGCGCGCGTGCTCGGCGCAGCCGTAGCCCCAGCACACCCGCACCTCGGGCGGCGGAGGTCGTTGCGCCCCGGCCCCCGCCGCGGGCGCGAGGGCGATCACCAGGACGCCGCCGAGGATTCCGCGTGCCGTGCGCCCTCCCCGCCGGCGGCCGCCACGACGCGAAGGACCTCGGGCACGTCCGCGCATAGGCGGTCCAGTCTGCTAGACTAAGCTAGCCAACGGGAAGATACCGGCTTTGCGCGTCCATGGAAACCGTCAACATCCACGAGGCCAAGACGCACCTCTCGCGCCTGCTGGAGCAGGTGCGCCGGGGCCGCCCCTTCGTCATCGCCAAGGCGGGGCGGCCGATCGCCAGGGTGGTCCCCTACGAGGCCCCCGATGTGGCGGGCGAGGGCCGCTTGGGTTTCCTCGCGGGCGAGATCGAGGTGCCCGAGGACTTCGACCGCATGGGCGAGAAGGAGATCGCGGCGCGCTTCGGCCTCGATGATCCTGCTCCTTGACACGCATCTCCTGCTGTGGGCGGCGGGCGCGCCGGAGCGTCTCCCTCCGGCAGCGCGGGAGATGCTCGCGGATCCCGGCAACTCGCTCTGGTTCAGCGCCGCGTCCATCTGGGAGGTCGTGATCAAGGCCGGGCTCGGCCGCGGGGACTTCCGGGCGGACGCCCGTCTCCTGCGCCGCGGGCTGCTCGATCACGGCTACGAGGAGCTTCCCGTGACCGGCGCCCACGTGCTCGCCACCGCCCACCTCCCCCCGATCCACAAGGATCCCTTCGACCGCGTCCTGGTGGCGCAGGCGGAGACCGAGGGCGTGCTGCTGCTCACCTCCGACAGCGTCGTTGCGCGCTATCCCGGCCCCATCCGCAAGGTCTGAGGAGGGCCGGCCGGGACGGTGCCGCCCGTTGGGCGCCCAGGCCAGGTGCCCCTCCACGGAAGCCGTCGGCGCGCGGGTCCACGGGCGACGGGCTGCGGGAGACGGCGAAGGACCGCGCAACCGTGGGAGGGGCTTCCAGCCCCGACCGGGGCGCCGCGCCCGCCTCGGCAC
>WGBS01000263.1 GCA_015494165.1 Gammaproteobacteria bacterium
CATCTGGGTGCCGGCGAGGCCCGCATCCTCGTCGGCACCCAGATGATCGCCAAGGGCCACGACTTCCCGCAGGTCACCCTGGTCGGGGTGCTGGACGCCGACCAGGGGCTGCTCAGCGCCGACTTCCGCGGCCCCGAGCGCATGGCCCAGCTCCTCGTGCAGGTGGCCGGGCGTGCGGGCCGCGCCGGGCAGCCGGCCGAGGTGCTCGTCCAGACCCGCCAGCCCGGGCACCCGCTGCTGCGCGCCCTGCTCGCCGGCGGCTACGCCGCCTTCGCCGAGGCGGCGCTCGCCGAGCGGCGCGCGGCGGGGCTCCCGCCCTACGGGGCGCTCGCGCTGCTGCGCGCCGAGGCGCCGGCCGCCGGGGCGGCCGAGCGCTTCCTCGAGGCCGCGCGCGCGCTGATCGAGCCGCCCCCGGAGGGCGTCGAGGTGCTGGGGCCGGCGCCCGCGCCGATGGAGCGGCGCGCGGGGCTCCACCGCTGGCAGCTCCTCGTGCAGGCGCCCTCGCGCCGCGCGCGCGACGCCGCCCTCGACCGTCTCGCCGCCGGGCTGCCGGGGCTCCAGGGGGCACGCCGCGTGCGGTGGGCGCTCGAGGTCGACCCCGCCGAGCTGCTGTGACCGGGCCGCCGGCGCCCGGCCTCCAGGCTGCGGTGGGCGTCAGGGCAGCAGGTCGGCCACGGGGACCGGCTTGGCGCCGGCCGGCGCCGCCACGGGGCGGACCGATCCGGCGGCATCGAAAGTGCGCGTCTCGCGCCAGCCGGCGGGATCCGGGCCGCGCATCGCGTGGAGCCTCCGGCCGGGCAGGTCGAGCACCCAGCATTCGGGGATTCCGCCCCGGCCGTAGAGCGGCGCCTTGGTCTCGAGGTCCCAGCGCAGGGTGGCCTCGGCGACCTCGACCACGAGCAGGGTGTCGGCGGGGCCGGGATGGGCCTCGACGTAGTCGCGCGGCCCGCCGCGGACCACCGCCACGTCCCGCTCGGGCTCCGACGCCTCGTCCAGCGCCAGCGGTATCCGCACCCGCACGTCCCAGCCCTGCCCCGGCGGGAACGCCCGCCGCAGCGCCTCCTCCACCAGCCGGACCGCGCTCGAGTGCCGGCTTCCCTGCGGCGTCGTCTCCACGATCTCCCCGTCGACGAGCTCGAGGCGGGCCTCGGGCGCGAAGACGCCCGCGGCCACCGCGCGCTCGTACTCGCGGCGGCGCCAGCGGTGTCGCTGCACGGCGGGGCTGGCCACGGCCCGTCTCCTCCTCGGTCCCGAGTCTAGCACGCCCTGCCGCGGCGACTGGCGGCAGCCGCCGGTCCCGGGAGTGCGGACGGAAAGCTGCAGTCCGGAAGCCGAAGGCCGATCAGCGCCGCTCGCCGTTGGTGGCGCGCGGGCCGTGGCCGGCGGGCTTGCGCAGCTCGACGGGCACGTAGTCGCGGCGCCCGGCGCCCGTGTAGACCTGGCGCGGGCGGCCGATTTTGTGCGCGGGGTCGGCCATCATCTCCATCCAGTGCGCCACCCAGCCCACCGTGCGCGCCACGGCGAACATGACCGTGAACATCTGCACCGGGATGCCGAGGGCGCGGTAGATGATGCCGGAGTAGAAGTCCACGTTGGGGTAGAGCCTGCGCTCGAGGAAGTACTCGTCCTGCAGGGCGATCTCCTCGAGCCGGAGCGCGAGCTCGAACAGGGGGTCGCTCTGCTGGCCCACGCTCTCGAGGAGGTCCATGCAGGTCTTGCGGATGATCTTCGCGCGCGGGTCGTAGTTCTTGTAGACGCGGTGGCCGAAGCCCATGAGGCGGAAGGGGTCGGACTTGTCCTTGGCGCGGGCGATGTAGCGCGGGATGTTGTCGACCGTGCCGATCTCCTCGAGCATGCGCACCACGGCCTCGGCCGCCCCCCCGTGGGCCGGGCCCCACAGCGAGGCGATGCCCGCCGCCACGCACGCGAAGGGGTCGGCGCCGGAGCTTCCGGCCTGGCGCACGGTGGCGGTGCTCGCGTTCTGCTCGTGGTCGGCGTGCAGGATGAGCAGCAGGTCGAGGGCGCGCTCGGCCACCGGGTCCACCTCGTAGCGCTCGGTGGGCACGGCGAACATCATCTGCAGGAAGTTGGCCGCGTAGCTCAGGTCGTTGCGCGGGTAGACGATGGGCTCGCCCACCGAGTGCTTGTAGGCGGCGGCGGCGATGGTCGGCATCTTGGCGATGAGGCGGTGGGCGGCGATCTCGCGGTGGCGCGGGTCGTGGATGTCGGTGGAGTCGTGGTAGAAGGCCGACAGCGAGCCCACCACGCCGACCATGATCGCCATCGGATGCGCGTCGTGGTAGAAGCCGCGGAAGAACTCCTTGAGGTTCTCGTTGATCATCGTGTGGTGGGTGATGATCCGCGAGAAGTCGGCGAGCTCGGCGGCCGTCGGCAGCTCGCCGTAGAGCAGCAGGTAGGCGACCTCGAGGAAGGTGGAGCGCTCGGCGAGCTGCTCGATCGGGTAGCCGCGGTAGAGGAGCACGCCCTGCTCGCCGTCGATGTAGGTGATCTGGCTGCGGCAGGCGGCCGTCGACAGGAAGCCCGGGTCGTAGGCGAAGTAGCCGGTGGCGCGGTAGAGGCCGCTGATGTCGATGGAGGGCGGCCCCATGGTGCCCTGCACCACCGGCAGCTCCACCCGCTTGCCGGTGGCCTCGTCGATCAGGGTCACGGTGCGCGGCTGCTCGGACATGTGCGGCTCCTCCGCGGTGGGCTTCGTTGCGGCTAGCTGCGGGCGGCGCGCTCGAGCCGGGCGATGTCGGCCAGCACCGCCTCGGCCGAGGCGCGGAAGCGGGCGCGCTCCTCGTCGGTGAGCTCGAGCTCGACCACGCGGCTCGCGCCGTCGCGCTCGAGCACCGCCGGCACGCCCATCGCCAGGCCCTCGAGGCCGTACTCGCCCTCGAGCACCGCCACCACGGGCAGCAGCCGGCGGCGGTCGTGGACCACGGCGTCGATCATGGTGGCGATGGCGGCGGCGGGCGAGTCGTTGGCGCTCGAGGTCTTTTTGAGGGCGACGATCTCGGCGCCGCCGTGGCGGGTGCGCTCGACGATGCGCGCGAGCGTCTCCTCGTCGAGGAAGTGGCGCACGGGCACGCCCCCGATGGTGGTGTAGCGCGGCATCGGCACCATGGCGTCGCCGTGGCCGCCGAGCACCATCGCCTGGATGTCTCGGATCGAGAAGCCGGTCTCGAGCGCGATGAAGGCGGCCATGCGCGCCGCGTCCAGCACCCCCGACAGGCCGAAGACGCGCCGTCGCGACCACCCTGTCTGCCGCCAGGCGAGGTAGGTGAGCACGTCGACGGGGTTCGTCACCATGATCAGGATGGCCGTGGGCGCGTGCTGCAGGATCTGCTCGACCACCGTGCGCGCCACGCGCGCGTTCGCGTCGAGCAGGTCCGAGCGCGACATGCCGGGCTTGCGCGGCAGCCCCGCGGTGACGACGACGATGTCGCTGCCCTCCATCAGGGCCGGGTCGGTGCCGCCGTGCACCCGCGTGTCGAAGCGGAACAGCGGCGCCGACTCCTGGATGTCGAGGGCGACGCCGGCGGCCACCCCCTCGCGCACGTCGAGCAGCACGATCTCGCGCGCGAGCTGCTGCATGGCGAGGATCTGGGCCGTGGACTCGCCCACCCGGCCGGCGCCGACGATGCTGACCTTCGGTCCCATGGCGGCCTCCTCCCTCCTCGGGCCCCGCCGCGGCCGCTCCCGGCCGCGCCAGCGGGCGGAGAGCCCGATTGTGGGCGGGCCCGCGGCGGGAGACAAGCGCTCCGCCCGTCGGGCGGCGCGCCAATGGGTCAGAGAGGCTCGCGTCCGGCGGGGGCATCCAGCACCCATGTCCTGTCCTCCTCCGTGAGGGGGGCGCCGGGGTCGCACTGGGCGATGAGCACGGCGAGGGTGTAGCGCCTTGGCAGGGGCTCGATGACGAGCCGCCCGGCCTCGGCGCGGATCTCCACCTCCATGTCGAGGCGCAGGCCTGCCGCGCGCAGGAGCGCCGCCGGCAGCCGCACCGCCGCGCCGTTACCCCATTGGCGGATGGCTGTGCGCGCGGCAGGTGCCGTCCGCGGTGGGCGTGTGACAGATCCGGAGCGGGTCGTCATGGCTTGTTCCTCCTGCGCTCCGGCCGGGTCAGGGACGGACGGCGGGCTGCGGGGCGAGGCGCGCCACACCGCTCTCGACCGCCGCGCGCGCGACCGCCGGCGCCACGCTCTCGATCAGGCGCGGGTCGAGCGGCTTGGGCAGGATGTAGTC
>WGBS01000264.1 GCA_015494165.1 Gammaproteobacteria bacterium
AGGCGCCTACGCGACCTCGTTTCACAGTCCCAGGAGGTTGACCCCTTTCCACATACACCGTCCAGCCCCAGCCCCCTCAGCTCCGGGGCCGCTTTATCCCATCTCCCACAAACCCAGGCTTCGGCTTGCAGCCCGCGGCCTGCAGCAGGCCACCCGTAACCCGTCTCCCGTAACCCGTCTCCCGTAAACTAGCCCCGCCGCGGCTCAAGGATCCGGCGCCGCGGCCGCCAACCTGCGGATGGGCCTCGCACCATGAACGGCAGCGACGATCACGGACCCCCGCTGGCCGGGCCGCTGCGCGGCCTCTGGCGCCGCTTCCTCGGGCAGCCGCTTGCGCGCCTGGTGGGCGTGTCGCTCGCCTTCGCCGCCGCCGCGGCCAGCTCGCTCATGGCGTGGGCCCTCTACGAGGCCGCGTGGGACGACGCCTGGCGCGAGATCCGCGAGAAGCACCAGCTCCTCGCCCAGAACCTCGCGAGCCCCATCGCCATCTACATGGACGGCCAGCGCGCCCGCCTCGCCCTCCTCGCCCGTCTCCTGCGCGAGGCCCCCACCCCCGGTGACCCCGACCGCGCCGAGGCGCTGCTGCGCGCGGCCCAGGCCGCGGGCGGCGGCTGGCACAGCGTGAGCCTGCTCGACGCCCGCGGGCGCCTGCTCGCCGGCACCGACCCGGCGGCGCGCCGCGGCCAGACCGTGCGCCTCGCCGACGACGAGTGCCTGGAGCGCGTGCGGGCGGGCGCGCCGCAATGCCTCTCGGGCGTGCAGCCCGACCCCTTCCGGCGCGGCCCCAGCGCCCTGCTGCTGGTCCCGGTCGAGGAGACCGGCGCGGGCCGCGTCCTCATGGCCTCCCTCAGCCTGGCGCCGATCGAGGCACTCCGGCGGCGCATCCGCTTCGGCGAGCGCGGGCACTCGGCGATCGTCGACCAGCACGGCCGCGTCGTCGCCCACCCCAATCCTGCGTGGATGGCCGAGATGCGCGACATCTCCTCCTGGCCCGTCGTGCAGGCGATGATGGCGGGCAGGACCGGCGTCACCACCTTCTACTCGCCCTTCGTCGGCGCAGAGATGGTTGCGGGCTACGCCTCGGTTCCCGGCATCGGCTGGGGGGTCATGGTGCCCCAGCCCCTCGACGAGGTGGCGCGCGACGTGCGCGCCCTGGTCCGCCCGGTGCTCGTCGGCGGCGCGCTGGGTGTGCTCCTGGTGACGCTCGCCGGCGTCGCCCTGGCACGCCGCATCGCGCGCCCGCTGCACGAGCTCGCCAACGCCCTGGCGCAGGCGGGACGGGAGGGCGGCCCCGCGCCGCCACCGCCCCCGTCTCCGCGTGCCGCGGCGCCGCGCGAGGTGCGCGAGCTCGCCCGCGCCTTCCAGCGGCTGTCGGAGGACCTGCGCGCCGAGCGCGAGCGCCACGAGCGCCTGCGGCGCGAGCTCGAGGCCCGCGTCGAGGCCGCCACGCGCGAGCTGCGCGAGGCCAACGCCAAGCTCACGCGCCTGGCCCGCCAGGACCACCTCACGAGCCTCGCCAACCGCCGCCACTTCGAGGCGGCCCTTGAGCACGCCGTCGGCCGCCGCGCCACCGACACCACGCCCCTGTGCCTAGTGCTGCTCGACGTCGACCGCTTCAAGGAGATCAACGACGTGCACGGCCACGCCGCCGGCGACGCGGTGCTGCGCGAGCTCGCCGGGCTGCTCCGCCGCCACACGCGCGGGGAGGATCTGGTCGCGCGCTACGGCGGGGACGAGTTCGCCATCCTGATGCGCTGCGACGCGCGCGCCGGTGAGGCCCGTGCGCGCGAGATCCTGCGCGCCGTCGCGCGCCACCGCTTCGCGTGGCAGGGCGAGCCGCTCAGCGTCACGGTGAGCATGGGCGTCGCCGCCTGGGAAGGCGACGGCCACCCCTACGACCCGGAGGAGCTCCTGCGCCGCGCCGACCGCGCCATGTACGAGGCGAAGGCGGCGGGACGCAACACGCTGCGCATGGCCGCGCCGTGACAGGTCACAGGCTCCGGCAGACGGCTGTCCGCAGTCTGTAGACCGTGAGCCCGCAGCCGCTCATGCCAGAGTGGCGGGAGGCGGGAGACGAGGGGTGGAGCGCCCTTCGGGCGCGCCCATCGGATCCTTCGGCCGGGGCTGGGAGCCCCTCCCACAATCTAGAGGCGGGAGACGGGGCTCGGGAGACGAGGGACAGCGTGCCCGGGGTTACGGTTTACGGTCCACGGTTGACAGGAAGGTAAACCGTAAACCGTAACCCGTCTCCCGTTCACTCCACGAATGTGGCAGCGGCTCCCAGCCGGGACCGCCTGCCGCGTAGAGACGGGAGGCGGGTGTCGGGAGGCGAGGGGTGGTGCGCCCTTCGGGCGCGGCCATTTGGTCTCTACCGTCCCCCGTCTCCCGACACCCGCCTCCCGTCTCTACGCGGCAGGCGGTCCCGGCTGGGAGCCGCTGCCACATTCGTGGAGTGAACGGGAGACGGGTTACG
>WGBS01000265.1 GCA_015494165.1 Gammaproteobacteria bacterium
CACGCGCATGCTGCGGAAGGTGAAGCCCGCGTCCTTCATGAGCTTGCGCATGGCCTCCTCGGTGAGCACCACACCCTCGCGCGCGTCCACCACCACCAGGCCCTTGTCGAGGTCCACGTCCACTCGCTCGACGCCCTCGATCGCCTTGAGCTTCTTCTCTACGCCGTAGGCGCAGTAGGGGCACGCGAGCCCGTCGACCCGCATCACGTAGCGCACGCCCGCCGCCTGCGCCACCAGCGGCAGCGCCAGCAGCCCCGCCATCAGCATTCCGGTCAGCTTCCGCATTTCACACCCTCCTCTCGTCACAGGTGCCACTCGAGCACCACCTTCGCGCGCCAGTCGCTCTCGTCCTGGGCGCCGTTGAGGTCGCTGCGCACCGGTATCTGCACGCCCGCCTTGACGGCGAAGTTGCGCAGCGTCCAGAAGATCCCGGGCGAGAGGAACCACTCCTGCCCGCCCGAGTCCGCCACCGTCGCGCCGCCGAGGCGCGCGCGTCGCGTGATCTCGCCGTTGAGCTCCAGCAGCCACACCGTGTCGGGCTCGAGATAGCCGCGTGGATGCGGCCGCCAGCCGCCGACGAAATCGATGAGGAAGCGGTCGCCCCGGTCGAGCGCGCCGCGGTCGCCGTTGCGCCGCCAGCGCAGGCTCGCCCAGCGGTACCACTTGCGGCTCTCGTAGCCGTAGGCGAGGCCCAGGATCCAGTCGGTCGCACCCGTGCCCACCCGCGGCGTGCCGCCGGCGCCGGTGTCCAGATTGACCTTGAGCGCCACCGCGGCCGATTCCTGCACCGCCAGCGCGTCGCGCCGCCAGAAGCGGTACTTGGTGAAGAGCTGCACGTCGCCGCGGCCGCTGTTGACGTCGCCGTCGTCGTCGACGCGCGCCCAGGGCAGCTCGACGCCCGCCGCCCAGTCGCCGGTGATGCCGTAGGTGAGCTCGAAGCCGATCTCGTCCTCGCGCTCGGCCCCGGCCTTCTCCCCGTGCCACTCGAGCGCGGTCTCGAAGCCGCCCTTGTAGAGCACGTGCGGCCCGAGGCCGAAGACCGGGTCATGTGCAGCGGCGACCCCCGAGGCCAGCGCCAGCGCGCCGGCCATCCCGGCCCGCAGGGCCGCCGTGAGGCTCGTCCGTTCCGGGTTGCGCATGGGTCCTCTCTCCCCTCCTGCGATGCTTCGGGAGGAAGCCTGGATGCTGGAGCTGGCTCCAGGTCAAGCCCCTCGCGGTGGTTTTTTCCGACCGCACAGCCTGGGACCACCTGGAGCCGCCTCCAGGTTCCACGGCCCAGGATGGACCCGGGATAGAATGGCGCCCCGACCCGGAGGAGCCTCTGCGTGCGCATCGTCTCGTTGCTGCCCGCCGCCACCGAGATCGCCCGCGCCCTCGGGCTGGCGGAACACCTGGTCGGCATCAGCCACGAGTGCGACGGCCCGCCTCCGGTACCCGGCCTGCCCCGCCTGACGCAGCCCGCACTCCCCGGCGGGCTGCCCACGGCCGAGATCGACCGCCGCGTGCGCGAAGCGGCCCGCGCCGGCCGCCCGCTGTATGCCCTCGACACGACGCTGCTGCGGCGGCTGCGCCCGGACCTGGTGCTCACGCAGTCGCTGTGCGGGGTGTGCGCGGTGGCTGCCGGAGCCGTGCACGCGGCGCTCGCCGGCACCGGCGCGCGCGTGCTGGAGCTCGCGCCGCGGCGGCTCGCCGACGTGCTGGAGGCCGTGCGCGCCGTGGGCGAGGCGGCCGGCGTCGCCGCGCGCGCCGGGGCGCTCGCGGCGGCGCTGCGGCGGCGGATCGAGGCCGTGCGGCAGCGCAGCGCGCGGGCCGCGTCCCGCCCGCGCGTCGCCTTCCTCGAGTGGCTCGATCCCCCCTACGCCGCCGGCCACTGGAACCCGGAGCTGGTCGCCCTCGCTGGCGGCCGCGAGGTGCTGGGGGAGGCGGGCGCGCCCTCGCGGCGCGTGACCTGGGACGAGATCGCCGCCGCCGCGCCCGAGGTGCTCCTCGTCGCCTGCTGCGGCATGGCGCCCGCCGAGGCCGCCCCGGAGCTCGAGCGCCTCGCGCGCGATCCGCGCTGGCAGGCGCTGCCCGCCGTGCGTGCCGGCCGCGTGCACCTGCTCGACGGCGCGCGCCTCTTCACGCGCCCCGGGCCGGGGCTGGTGGAGGGGCTCGAGCGCCTCGCCGCCCTCCTCCACCCCGCCCCGTCCGAGGCGGGCGCCGCGGAGGCGGGCGCGCCGTGAGCGCGCGCGTGCTGCTCGCCTGGAGCTCGGGCAAGGACAGCGCCTGGGCGCTGCACGTCCTGCGCCGGGACCCGCGCGTGGAGGTCGTGGGCCTGCTCACCACCGTCAACACCACGCACGGGCGCGTCGCCATGCACGGCACCCGCGCCGCGCTGGTCGAGGCCCAGGCGCGCGCCGCCGGCCTGCCGCTGCACGTGGTGCCGCTGCCCTGGCCCTGCCCCAACGAGACCTACGAGCGCGCCATGGGCGAGGCGCTCGCCGCCGCGCGCGAGCGCGGCGTGACGCACGTGGCCTTCGGCGACCTCTTCCTCGAGGACGTGCGCGCCTATCGCGTGCGCCAGCTCGCGCCCACCGGGATCGAGCCGCTGTTCCCGCTGTGGGGCGAGGACACGGCGCGGCTCGCCCGGGAAATGGTGGCCTCAGGCCTCGAGGCCGTGCTCACCTGCGTGGACCCGCGCCGCGTGCCCGCCGCGCTCGCCGGGCGCCGGTACGACGCCGCGCTCCTCGAGGCGCTGCCCGCCGGGGCCGACCCCTGCGGCGAGAACGGCGAGTTCCACACCTGCGTGCTCGCGGGGCCCATGCTGCGCGGCCGCGTCGCCGCCCGGCCCGGCCCCGTGGTCGAGCGCGAGGGCTTCGTCTTCGCCGATCTCCTCCCGCCGGGCGCAGGCTCGCCTTCTGAGCCGCCGCCCTGCTAGAGTCTGGGAGCCGCAGGCAGGCAGCGGGAGGAAGACGGCATGTTCGGCTGGCTGCGCAGACGGCGCGCGGCGCGCCGCAAGCGCTGGAACGGGCGCTTCCTCACGCCCGAGGAGACCGAGGAGCTGATCCGGAGCTGGGGCGGCTCGTTCATCGTCGGCGGCTACTACGTGCCGCCGTCGCTGCACGAGAAGCTCTCGCGCCATGCACGCAAGGCGAGACGGGAGTGCCGCGACGGGCGCGCCTGACGGCGAGCGGAAGGCGAGCGTGGAGACAGAGCCCAAGCGCCACTGGGAGCAGGTCTGGCGCGAGAAGCGCCCGGACGAGGTGAGCTGGCACCAGCGCGAGCCCGCCCTCTCGCTCGCGCTCATCGAAGCCGCCGGCCTCGCGCCCGCCACCCCCGCCGTCGACGTGGGCGGCGGCGCCTCGCCGCTGGTCGACGCCCTGCTCACGCGGGGGTGGTCCGATCTGACGGTGCTCGACATCTCGGGCGCGGCGCTGGCCCACGCCCGCGCGCGCCTCGGCGAGGCCGCGCGCGGCGTGCGCTGGATCGAGGCCGACGTCACCGAGTGGAAGCCGGAGCCCGGCCGCTACGGGCTGTGGCACGACCGCGCCGTGCTCCACTTCCTGACGGCTCCCGAGGCCCGGGCGCGCTACGCCGAGCGCCTGCGCGCGGCCCTCCGCCCCGGCGGCTGGGCCGTGATCGCCACCTTCGCCCCCGAAGGACCGGAGCGCTGCTCAGGCCTTCCCGTGCGCCGCTACGACGCGGCCCTGCTGCTCGAGACCTTGGGCGACGGCTTCGAGCTCGCCGAGGAGCGCCGCGAGACCCACCGCACCCCCGCCGGCGCCGAGCAGCGCTTCGCCTGGTTCCTGCTCCGCCGCACCGCCTGACCCGCGCGCGGGAAGGGGCCCGCACGCGAGGCCTCCGGTTCCATGGCGATCGCCGCACACGTCGTGCTCCCGACGTCCCCGGCCCTTTCGCGGGTGACAGCCGGATCGGGGTGTGTATCATACACACATGAAAAGCGCGGACGTGATCCGCCGGTTGAAGCGCGAGGGA
>WGBS01000266.1 GCA_015494165.1 Gammaproteobacteria bacterium
CATCAAGGGGGCGCGCATCCGCATCGGCCAGTTCAAGTATCCGGGCGCCGAGGAGGGCCTGCAGGCCATCCACGTCTTCGACTACATCAACTTCACCAACGTCACCAACCAGCTCCTGCTCGAGCGCTTCTTCGACTACGACGGCACGGGCAAGGCTGGCGCCGATCCAATTAACTGCGCTTCGCTTCCCGCTACCGGCGCGTACACCGCGCATTGCGGCAACAAGCCGAACGGGCCGGTGGGCGCCTTCCGCGACATCGGCATCCAGGTGTTCGACTTCTTCCGCCGCGGGAGCTGGGAGCACAGCTACGCCGTCATGGTGGGCAACGGCAACGGCATCACGCGCGGCGACAACAACGGCAGCAAGGACGTCTACCTCTACTGGTCCTCGGAGCGGGTCTTCGGCGGCAAGGGCCCGCGGCGCCAGGGGTGGAAGCTCTTCGCCTGGTACCAGAAGGGCGACCGCACCGTCACGCTCGAGAAGGGCAACAGCGACCGATCGGATGACGAGACCAAGGACGTCGAGCGCAAGCGCTGGGGCTTCGGCACCACCTACCGGCGCGGGCGCTGGCGCGCGGCCGCCGAGTACATCAAGGCCGAGGGCATGATCTTCAACGGCACCGACGGCGGCGCGGTTCCCGGGACGAAGAACGGCGCGGGCACCTGGGTCGCGGGCTTCAACGTGCTCACGGACGAGGAGGCCGACGGCTGGTACGTGGACGTCGGCTTCAAGCCGCACCCGGCCTGGGAGCTCGACCTGCGCTACGACCGCCTCAACCGCGGCACCAAGGTGGCGAGCAACGAGCGCCGCTTCGAGACCCTGACCCTCGGGGCGCAGTACTTCTTCAACAAGAAGAGCCGCGTCATCGTCAACTACGAGTTCCGCGACGCCGAGGCGCCGAACCTCGCCGACACGGCGACGCCCAACAAGATCCTCGACGGCATGGACGACCGCCTGTCGGCGCAGCTCCTGATCATCTTCTGACCGCGACGACCCCGTGCGCGATCGCCTGGCCCCGCCCACCGGCGGGGCTTTTTTTGCCCGCCGCCTGAGGCGGCGGGAGAGGCGGGAGGCGGGGATCGGGAGACGAGGGCCGGCGCGCCGCGCGCGCGGCCGAACGGTCTTTCCCGTCTCCCGTAACCCGTCTCCCGTGCACTCCTGCGAATGTGGGAGCGCCTTCCAGGCGCGTTCCTCAGCCTCCGTGGTCGCGGCAAGATGCCGCTCCCACGAGCGGGCTGCAGGTCGCGGGCTACGGTTTACAGTGGCCTGCACACCGTGACCCGTCACCCGTCTCCCGTTTCCCGTGACCCGACTCCCGTCTCTCCGCTACGGGCGGCGCCGAGAAGCCGTATCAGAAGGATGGAAATGACGAGGCTCAAGTTCTCCGGCCGGCGGCCGACATGGAGAGCGCAGCGGCACCGAGCCGCCGCAAGCCACGGGAGGAACGAGCCATGACACGCCACCGGACGACCATCCACCTCGCCGCCGCCCTGGCGCTGCTGGCCACGAGCGCCGCCGCCTGGGCCGACCTCACCATGGGGGTCTTCCCGCGCCGCCCCGTGGGCGTCACGCACAAGGCCTTCAAGCCGCTCGCCGCCCACCTGAGCCAGGTCCTGGGCGAGAAGGTGACGCTGGTCGTGCCGAAGGACTTCAAGGCCTTCTGGGCCGGCGTGAAGGCGGGGCGCTTCGACCTGGTCCACTACAACCAGTACCACTATCTGAAGAGCCACAAGGAGCTCGGCTACCGCGTCATCGTCGCCAACGAGGAGCGCGGCAAGCGCACCATCGCGGGCGCCCTCTCGGTGCGGAAGGACTCGGGCATCGAGAGCGTGGCCGACCTCAAGGGCAAGACCATCCTCTTCGGCGGCGGGCGCATGGCCATGGGCAGCTACATCGCGCCCACCGCGGTGCTCAAGCGCGCCGGGCTCGTGGAGGGCCGCGACTACACGGCGCGCTTCGCCAAGAACCCGCCCGCGGCCGTGATCGCCGTCTACAACAAGGCCGCGGACGCCGCCGGATCGGGCAACGTGGTGCTCCAGCTCGGCGTGGTCAAGAGCCGCATCGACGTCGGCCAGATGAAGGTGCTGGCCGAGAGCGAGCCCTTCACGCACCTGTGCTGGGCGGTGGCGCCGTCGGTGCCGGAGGCCAAGGCGAAGAAGATCCAGCAGGCCATGGTGTCGCTCAAGCAGACCGCGCCCGCGGTCCTCAAGGCGGCCAAGGTCACGGATTTCTACGCCGTCACCGACAAGGACTTCGACAAGGTGCGCGAGATCGTGCGCTTCGCCCTCGGCGAGTCCTACTGAGCGCCGCGGCTCGGGGAGGGAGCGGCCATGTTCAACCCCATGCGCAAGGCCGGCCTGTCGGCCAAGTTCGTGCCACCGGTCGTCGCCGTCGCGTTCGTGGCGATGGCCGCGGGCGCCGTCCTGCTCGTGCGCGAGGCGCGCGAGGCGAGCGCCGTGCAGCTCGAGCTCACGCGCGCGGCGCTGGAGGCCGAGCGCGAGGCGGCGGTGCGCGACCACACGGCGGCGCTCGAGTCCAAGGCCGACACGCTGGGCCGCTTCATGGCCAAGACCTCCGTGGACCTCATCCTCTCCTACGACTTCCCGTCGCTGGTCGCCTTCCAGGAGGTCGCGGTCAAGGACCCGGACGTCGCCTACGCGGGCTTCCTCAAGCCGGACGGCAAGCCGATGACGGAGTTTCGCAAGCCCGAGGGCGTGCCGGTGCTCGAGCGGCGCTACCGCATCGTCCACGACGGCGAGCACATCGGCACGGTCGTGGTCGGCATGTCGCGCGCGGCGCTCGAGCGCGCTTCGGCCGAGGCGCGCGAGCGCAGCACGAAGGCCCTCGAGGAGGTGCAGACCGCGGCGGCGGGCGCGCGCCAGCGCTTCGTCGCCATCATGGCCGCCGACATGGCCGTGATCGGCCTGCTGGTGGCTGCGGTGCTGGCGCTGCTGTTCCGCTACCTCGTGGTGCGGCCGCTGGGAGAGACCACGGAGCTGGTCGGCGAGCTCGCGCGCGGCGGCGGCGACCTGACGCGCGCGCTGCCGGTGCGCGGCGGGGACGAGATCGCGCGCCTGCGCAGGGCGATCAACGCCTTCGTGGGCTCCCTGCGCGAGATCATGACCACCGTCGCCGCCGACACCCGCACGCTCTCGGAGGAGGCGAGCCGCCTGCGCGAGCTCGCCGGCGGCCTCAGCGCGAGCTCCTCGGAGCAGCGGGGGCAGGCCGAGCAGGTCGCCACCGCCATCAACGAGATGGCGGCCACGGGGCAGGAGGTGGCGCGCAACGTGGGCGAGACCGCCGAGGCGGCCGAGGCCTGCGCCGACGAGGCGCGCACGGGCAAGGAGGTGGTCGACGCCACCGTGGCCGGCATCCGCGAGCTCTCCGCCGAGATGGAGGGTGCCGCGGAGGTCATCGCGCGCCTGCAGTCCCAGGGAGAGCGCATCGGCACGGTGCTCGAGGTGATCAACGACATCGCCGAGCAGACCAACCTGCTGGCGCTGAACGCCGCCATC
>WGBS01000267.1 GCA_015494165.1 Gammaproteobacteria bacterium
CGTCTTCGACCTCCTGCTGCTCCCGGCCCTGGTGGTGCTGGCGGCGCGCCGCCAGCACCACCAGGGCCGGGAGCAGCAGGAGGTCGAAGACGAGCGCCGCGAGGAGGCCCGCGGCGCTCAGCAGGCCGAACTCGACGGTGGGGACGAAGGCCGAGGCCCCGAGCAGCAGGAACTGGGAGCCGAGGACGACGGTGGTGAGCGTGATGGCGCGCCCGGCCTGGGCGTAGGTGCGCGCGAGCGCCACCACGGCCCCCTGTCCGGCCGCGCGCCGGCGCCGGTAGCCCTCGTAGACGTGGATGGTGTCGTCCACGGCGATGCCGATGGCGACCGAGGCGATCATGGCGCTGGCCATGTCGAGCCAGACACCGAGGGCGCCCATGAGGGCGAAGATGAGGAGCACGGGCGCCAGGTTGGGGAGCATGCACAGCGCCGCCGCCCGCAGGCTGCGCCACAGCAGCAGCATGAGCGCGAAGACGAGCGCGAGGGCGCCGGCGAGGCTGCGGAGCTGCCCCGTGACCAGCAGGTCCTCCTGGTCCGCGAACAGGCGCCCCAGCCCCGCCACCCGCCAGCGCAGATCGCCCGGCAGGGCCGCCTCGAGGTGCCGCTCGAGGCGGCCGATGAAGGCCGCGATGGCGTTGGCCCCGTGGACGCCCAGGTTCATGGGCACGCGGGCACGCTGGAGGTCGCGGTCGAGGACCTCCCAGAGGTCCTGCCCGTCGTAGATGAACAGGTACTGGGCGACGAGCCGGCGGCTGTCCGGGAGGCGCCGCCAGGCGGGGTCCTCGCCGTGGAAGGCCCAGTTCATCTCCTCCACCAGCTCGCCGGCGGACACGGTGCGGTCCACCTCGGGCTGCGCCTCGAGCCAGCGCTGGAGCCCGCGCAGGGCGGCCAGGAGCGCCGGGGCCTCGAAGGCGTCGCGCTCGGGCGCCTCGAGGTAGACCTCCAGGGTGGCGACGCCGCTCAGCTCGGACTCGGCGAGGCGCGTGGCGCGCGTGAGGGGATGCTCGGGGCCGAAGAAGCGGTAGAGGTCCGTCTCGGCGCGCACCGAGAGCGCGAGCGGCAGGCCGACGGCGACCGCCAGCGCGCTGGCCGCGGCCACGGCGCCCGCCCGGCGCATGCCGAGGCGGGCCGCGCGCGCCACCAGGCGGTCGATCCACGCCGCGCCGGCCGCCGCCGGCCAGCGCCGGCGGTCGCAGCGCGCGAGGGTCGCCGCGACGAGCCCGACCACCACGGGGTAGGCCAGGAGCACGCCGATGCCGGCGGCGACGCCGAAGGTGGCGATGGGCGGGACGGGGCTCAGGGCGAGCGAGCCCAGACCCGCCGCGGTGGTGAGCGCGGTGTAGCGCGCCGGCCGGCGGATCTCCTCGAGGGCGCGGCGCACGCGCGCCTCGCCGCGGTGGCCGCGCCGGTCGGCGAGCCGCACGGCGTTGAAGAGGTGGATGAGGAGCGCGACCGTGAGCGCCGTGAGCAGCGGCGGGATCATGGCCGAGACCATGGTGTAGGGCCGTCCCCAGGCGACGAGCACGCCGATCGTGCCGGCCACCACGGCCCCGATGGCGAGGGCGGAGAGCGCGACGGCGAGCCAGCGCCGGAAGAGCCAGGCGACGAGGCCGAGCCCGAGCGCCGTGGTGAGGGGGACGAAGGTGAGCGTGTCGCGCAGCATGGAGCGGAGCTGCGCGACGGCGAGGGCCACCTCACCCGCGTAGCCCGCGACCCAGGGCGCGAGCCCCTCGGCATCGAGGGCCGCGCGCGCGGCCTCGAGCACGGCGACGCGGCCGTCCGTGCCCTCGAGGTCGCGCGGACGGACGATGAGGGCCAGCGTGTCGGCGTCGCGCGAGACCACGAAGCCCGGCGCGAAGCGGTCGGCGAGCGCGCGGCGGCGGCGGGCCGCGGGGTCGGCCCCGTCGTCGGGGGAGACGAGCCGCTCGACCGTGAAGCCGCCTTCCGCGCCCGCGATGTGCTCGAGCGTGGTCACGGCGAAGACGCGGTCGACGAGCGGGTGGGCGGCGATGCGCTGGACCGCGCGCTCGAGGGCGGCGAGCGTCGGCGTCGCGAACAGGGCCCGCGGCGGCTGGCCGGGCGGCGCGCGCAGCAGCACCACCAGCACCTCGTCCTGCGGGAAGCGCTCGCGCAGCGCCCGCTCGAAACGCACCGCCGGCGCGTCCGGCGGGAAGTAGACCTCGGGGGCGTTGTCGACCTTCAGGAAGAGGAGCGGTGCGGGCGCGAGCAGGTTGAGGGCGAGCAGCAGCGCGGCCGCGGCCCGCCCGCGGCGGGCGAGCCCCCCTTGGCCCGCGGCGCCGCCCATCGCCTCAGAAGCGGGCCCGCAGCCCGACGGTGACCAGGTCGTTGCGGTCCATGAAGCCGCCGGCGGTCTCGGAGCCGTCGCCCTCGAAGACGTGCGCGGCGAGATAGAGCTCGTGCGGCTCCCAGCCGAGGAAGGCGACCTCGGGGTTCAGGTAGTAGTCGCGCCGCTCGAGGTCGGTGGAGAAGCGCAGCCGCAGCCGCCAGCGCCCGTGGGCGAGCGTGTCCTCGAGCGAGCCGCCGAGCGCGAGCACGCGCGTGCGGTCGAGGACGCTTCCTGCGTCGAGCAGGTGGTGGCCCGAGAGCTGCAGGTTCACGCGCGCATCCCCTCCGCCCGGATAGAGTTCGACGCCCGCAACCCAGTCCACGGCCCGCACCGTGTCCATCGAAAGGTCGGCGCGCGTCACGGGCTCGTCGCTGCTCCAGGCGGCTTCGAGCCGCCAGGTCGTGGTGCCGCGGGCGACGGCGAGGTCGAAGCCCGCCACGGTCTGCCAGGGGTGGCGCGCGGTGAAGGTGTCGCCCTTCGCCGCCGCCAGCGCCGCCGCCACCGTGCCGCCCCCGAGCAGCACGGCGCGCGCGGCGGCGTCGAGCTCGTAGTAGGGCAGCACCCGGCGGGCGCGGATCAGCGCCAGCCCGAGGTCCACGCCGCGCCCGGTGCGGGTCAGGCGCAGCCCTCCACCGCCCGCGCCGTCGTCGTCCTCGCCGAAGCTGCCCCCGCGCACCAGGGCGGCGAGCGCCGCGTCGTCCTTCACGCCGAGAAGGCGCCCCGCGCGCCGGTCCACGGGGTGCCAGACGCTGTCGCGGTCCGGGAGCTCGGCGGGACGGAAGCGCGGCACCACCAGCGCATCGAGCTTCCACGGGGCGGCGAACCACTCCGCGCGCAGGGCCGCCACCGTCAGGCGCCGGTCGGCGAGCTCGTCGAGCACGAAGCGGCGCAGGTCCGGCACCGAGAGGCGGTCGAGCGGCGGGATCTCGTCCACGCGGCCCCACACGACGCGCTGGGCGCCGGCGGTCAGCCGCAGCGCCCCGCGGCGCCAGCGCACCCACGCCTCGTCGTAGTCGGCAGCGCCCTCGGACATGTCCGCCCCGCCCCACTGCCGGTAGCCGTCGGCGCGCACGGCGAGCTTCGCCTCCCAGGGGCCCGCAGGCTGCCAGTGGTAGCCGGCGCGCAGCCGTGCGTAGCCCCAGCTGTCCGCCGAAGCGGAGCCGTCCGTGAAGCCGCCCGCCTCGAGCCACAGCAGGCCCTCGGGCCCGCCCGCAGCGGCCTCCTCCCCGCCGGCCGCCGCGGCCGGCAGGGGCTCGGCGCCCGCGAAGACGAGCACGTCGGGCGGCACCGCCTCCGGCGCCGGCGCCTCGGCGGGCGGCGGCGCCTCGGCCACCTCGGGCACCGGCGGGCGCGCCAGCACGGCGTAGAGCGTGCGGCGCACGCGCGTCGGCACGATGCGCACGTTGCGGAAGCCGAGCCCGCGCAGCCGGCGCAGGGCACGCCGCGCGCGCGCGGCGTCGCGGTAGGCGCCCGCGACCACCATGTAGCCGCGCTCCCAGCGGTCGCGCACGACGCGCGCCGGCAGGCCCAGGCCGCGCGCGCGGCGGGCCGCGCGCTGGGCGTCCGCCCAGCGCTGGTAGACGCGCAGGATCACGGCGTGCAGGGTGACGCGCTCGCGGCGCGGCTCGACGCGCACGTCGCGCCAGCCCTCCTCCACCAGCTTCGCGGCATGGGCCTCGGCGCGCCGGCGCGAGGCGAACACGCGCGGGCCGGGCGGCGCGGCGGCACTGGCCGCGGCCGGTGCCCTCTCAGCGGCGGCTGCCGGCGCCTCGCGCCGCGGAACGGCGGGCGCGGCCGGTGTCGGAGCCGGGGCCGGCGCGGCCGCGGGCGCACGCCGGCCCGCCGGCCGGGGCGGCGGCAGGCGCACCACGGCGTAGCGGCGCTCCTCCACACGCACGGGCACGACGCGCAGGCCGCGCAGATGCAGGCGCCGCGACACGCGCTCGCCCACCGCGCGCGCCCTGCGCTCGCTGGCGTAGGCGCCGAGGGAGATCTCGTGGCCGCGCGCCCCGGGCACCCGGCGCACCACGTGCGGCACGCCGGCCTCGCGCAGCCTGCCGGCGACGGCGAGCGCCTCGCGCCGGCTCGGGAACGGCCCGAGCCGCACGCGGTAGAGCGTGCGCGCGCGCGCCACCTCCCGCACCGCCACGCGCAGCCCGCGGCGGCGCGCCTCGGCCGCCGCCGCGCGCGCCTCGGCGCGGGTGCGGTACTCGCCGAGCACCTGGCCGCCGGCCGCCTGCGCGCCGCCGGCGGACGCCGCGTGCGCCAGCGAAGGGGCGACGGGAAGCGCGGCCGCCAGCGCGAGCAGCGCCACGATCGCGCGCGTGCGCACGGGGCGCCCGCCCCTCACGGCCGGTACCTCCGCTCGCGGGACGCGTCCTCGAGCGCCTGGCGCGTGAAGAGCGACTCGGGCAGCCCCTGGTCGTAGACCGCCTTCTCGACCGTCATGCGCGTGCGGTGCCCGGAACGGAGCTCCGTCATGGTGCTGTCCATGACCGTCCAGTAACCCTGGATGCGCTGGATGCGGTGCACCACGAGGCGCTTGAGCGGGCTTTCACCGCGCTTCGGGTAGAAGTCCACGCGCAGGGCGATCAGCGTCTGCGGATGGATCCAGCTCACGCGCCGACCGTAGACGGAGTTCGCGGGATCGGCCGGCACGCTCTCGAGGACCTCGCACATCACGCCCTGGAACTTCTCCCTGCGCAACAGGCGGTGGCGGTCCATGTCGGGCTCGCGGTCGCGCAGGTCCTCGTAGTAGAGGTCCGATCCGACGAAGCGCCCGCCCTTGCGCTCGCCCGCGATGCGCCGCACCTTGCCGAGGGCGGGGAGGAAAAGCCACTGGTCCGTGGCCTCGCCCGGATGGTCGACGGTGAGCAGCCCCACGCCCGCGATGTCCTCCGGCGCGGTGAAGCGCACGAGCGAGAGCACGCGGCCGTCGCCGCGGTCGAGGCGGTAGGTGTACATGCGGCGCACGCGCGGGCGGCTGCGCGGGGCCGTCAGGACCATCGTCCCGCGCGTGACCAGGTCACGCCCATCGGGCCGGTCGTAGACGCGCCGCGCGAGCGCCGTGCCGGCCGCGACGGGATCGGCGGGCGGGTCTCCCGCAGCCGCCGGGACGGCGGCGAGAGTGAGACACGCCAGAAGGAACGTCCCTGCGAGGCGCATGGCGCGACGATAGCCGCCCCCGTAACGACGGTCAACGACTTAGGCCGCGCTCCGGGAATGCCGGCCCATTCGTCTCGCGCGCGGCCACGAAATGGTGGCGCCGGAATGCGACACCGTTCACATCCCGGTGCCCTGGCGCTGCGCGGCGGCCCCCGCCGCCCGACGACCGGCGCCCAAAGGCGTGTAAAAGAACGTAGAATCCGTGCCGAGAACACCGTTCGGGGAAGCAGGCCAGGACGGCGCGCGCGGCCCGGCCGTCGCCCAGCAACGACAGTTGGGCCGGGGACGAGAGGCCCCCGCAAGCCCGCGGGTGGCCGCAGCGCCCCGCCCGGCACGCAGGCCGCCGCAACGGCACCAAGCTTGCATGGGGGCTCGCGGGTCCCCTGGAGTGCGATGCGATGATCCGCGTCAAGGTAGCGCGCAACGGCCGGGAGCTCGACGACGTCTTCCATTTGCGCTGGCACGTCTACGCGCAGGAGGAAGGGCTGTTCGGCGGCTCCGGCAGCGTGCCGTACATCAGCGACCGCTTCGACGCCCATCCGGTCTGCTACAACCTCATCGCCTACGACGGGACGGAGCCGGTCGCGACGCTGCGCCTCAACGGCGACACGGGCGCCGGGCTGCCGGCCGACCGCTACTTCGACTTCAGCGCCTACCGCCGCTCGCTCGTCGAGGAGGCCTCGCGCCCGGGCGGACGGCCGCCCTCGCTCGGCTGCGCGAGCATGCTCGCGGTGCGGCGCCGCTGGCGCCACCGGCGCGACATCATCGCCACGCTGTTCAAGATGGCCGCAGGGCTCGGGCTCGCGCACGGCACGACGCACGTCATCGTCGCCGTGGCCGAGCGCACCCAGGGAATGTACCGCCGCATGGGCTTCGCGCCCGTGGGCGAGCGCACCTGGATCGAGGAGATCGGCGACCATGTGGTGCCGCTCGCCGCGCCCTTCGACGCCTTCGCGCGCTGGGCCTTCGACCGTCGCCTGCTCCAGCCCCACTCCATGGCCCTGCTCGAGGGCGAGAGCGAGCGCATCCTCCTCGGCGCGGGCGAGACGCTCTTCCGCGAGGGCGAGCGCGGGGAGGAGTGCTACATGGTGGAGTCGGGGCTGCTGCGGGCGACGCGGCGTGCCGGGCAGGACGGGCGCGAGCTGCTGCTCGCGACCTTCGCGCCGGGCGACATCGTCGGCGAGCTGGCGCTGATCGACGACGAGCCGCGCTCGGCAACGGTCACGGCCGCGAGCAACTCCGAGGTGCTGGTGCTCGGGCGCGAGGAGTTCCGCCGCCGGCTCGGCGGGCCGCACGGCGACCCGGACACGCTGCTGCGCATCTTCGCCGAACGCATGCGGCGCATGGACGACCTGGCGCTGCTGCTCGCCTACGGCGGCGCGCACCAGAAGCTGCTCTATGCGCTGCGCTCGCTGTACCGTGCGGCGACGCCGGAGCGGCGCCGGCCCGAGGTGCGCAGCGTGACGGCGAGCGCGGCGGACATCGCGCAGATGGCGGGGGTCGACCCTGCGGTGGCGCAGGCGGCGCTCGAATGGCTCCAGCAGACCGGCGCCTGCGAGGTGCGCGGCCGGCGCGTGCGCTTCCTGCGCGAGCCGGCGGCGGCGATGGAGGAGGCGGAGGCGCCGTTCACGCCGCGCGCCGCCGCAGCGCCCCGCGGCGAGGAGGAGGCCAAGGTTCCGCTGGCCCTCGCCGCCTCGCGCCCGCGGCGCTGAAGGCGCGCGCGCCGCCGGCGCCTCAGCGCTTGCCCCACACGGCGCGGATCATCCGCTTCACGCGCCAGTACATGAGGCGCTGGAGCGGATTGCGGTTGCCCCACGGGCGCCAGGTGACGCGCAGGCGGTTGAGGTAGGCGTCGAAGTGCAGCCCGCGCGGGGCGACCGGCACCTCGCCGCGCCCGAGCAGCAGCTTCAGCGCCGCCGTGCAGGCCACGCCCGCCGCGATCTCGATCCCCATGGCGATGGACGGGACCTTCTGGCGCGTGAAGTCGACCGAGCGCCGGAAGACCAGGTAGCGCCGCTGCATGACCGTGGGCGAGACGCCGATGACGAAGCGGATGATCTGGTCCTCGAGCGGTCCCTCGTCGAAGGCGAAGTAGTCCTCGAAGCTCATGCTGCGCGGGGTGAAGACGAGCAGCGCCGTGCCCATGCCCATGGGGGCGGCGGTGAGCGCGGGGATGCCGAGCTCGCGGCAGCGGGCGAAGACGCGCCGGCGCACCTCGAGCGCGAACAGGTCGAGGCTGTCCATGTAGAGGTCGGCGCCCTCGAGGAACTCGTCCACGTTGTCGAGCGTCACTCCGCCCGGGAAGAGCCGCAGGTCCACCTCCGGGTTGATGTCGCGCACCTGATCCGCCATGACCTCGATCTTGCTCCGCCCGAGGGTGGAGCAGGTGGCACCGGCCTGGCGGTTGAGGTTGGTGAGCTCGAAGGCGTCGATGTCGGCGATGCTGAAGGCGCCGATGCCGAGGCGGGCGAGCGTGAGCAGGTGGCTGCCGCCCACGCCGCCGAGGCCGCCCACGGCCACGCGCGCGCGGCGCAGGCGCTCCTGCTCCTCGGGCGTGACCCAGCCGATGTTGCGCGAGAAGGCCTGCGCGTAGTCGAAGCGCGGCGGCCCGCCGTCCGTGCGCGCCGTCATGGTCCGTGCGCCGCCTCCCGGCGCAGCTCGGCGAGCAGCGTCTCCGCCGCGGCGCGCTCGCCGAACTCGCCCAGGCCGAGCGCCTCCTCGAGCTCGGCGCGCGCCTCGCTCGCGCGGCCGAGGCGGGCGAGGACCGTGGCGAGGTGATAGCGGTAGGCAGGCTCCTTCGGGCGCGCCGCCACCGCGCGGCGGAGCTGCACGAGCGCCTCCTCGTCGTGGCCCGCGCGGTGCAGCAGCCAGCCGAGGGTGTCCGCGACGCCGGCCGCGCGCGGCCGGCGTCGCGGACACCCTCGGCTGGCTGCTGCACCGCGCGGGCCACGACGAGGAGGCGCTCGTGCAGCTC
>WGBS01000268.1 GCA_015494165.1 Gammaproteobacteria bacterium
GAGGATGGCCGCGGGGACCGGGCCGGGCGGGCGGCGGCTGGCCACGCGTCGTGAACCGGCGGGCGGGGATTGGTTGAGTCCATGCGGCGCTACGAAGTGATCGTGGTCGGGGGCGGGCATGCGGGCACCGAGGCGGCGCTCGCGGCCGCGCGCATGGGCGCGCGCACGCTGCTCCTGACCCAGAGCATCGAGACCCTGGGCCAGATGAGCTGCAACCCGGCCATCGGCGGCGTCGGCAAGGGCCACCTCGTGCGCGAGATCGACGCCCTCGGCGGGCTCATGGCGCGCGCCGCCGACCGCGCCGGCATCCAGTTCCGGATCCTCAACGCCCGCAAGGGCCCGGCGGTGCGCGCCACGCGCGCCCAGTGCGACCGCACCCTCTACCGCCGTGCGGTGCGCACGGCGCTCGAGCACCAGCCGGGCCTCGAGCTCTTCCAGGACACGGTGGAGGACCTCATCGTGCGCGGCGGGCGCGTCGCGGGCGTGGTCACGGGGCTCGGGCTGCGGCTCGCGGCGCGCGCCGTGGTCCTCGCCACCGGGACCTTCCTCGGCGGCGTGATCCACGTCGGCCTCGAGCGCCGTCCCGGCGGGCGCGCCGGCGATGCGCCCGCGAACCGGCTCGCCGCGCGCCTGCGCGAGCTCGCCCCGCGCGTCGGGCGCCTCAAGACCGGCACGCCGCCGCGCCTCGACGGGCGCACCGTGGACTTCTCGCGGCTCGAGCCCCAGCCCGGCGACGAGCCCGTGCCCGTCTTCTCCTTCCTCGGCGAGGCGCGCGAGCACCCGCCGCAGGTGCACTGCTGGATCACCGCCACCACCGAGCGCACCCACGAGATCGTGCGCGGCGCGCTCGACCGCTCGCCCCTCTACACCGGGCGCATCGGCGGGCGCGGGCCGCGCTACTGTCCCTCCATCGAGGACAAGGTGGTGCGCTTCCCGCAGCGCGCCTCGCACACGGTCTTCCTCGAGCCCGAGGGCCTCACGAGCGTCGAGCTCTACCCCAACGGCATCTCCACCAGCCTCCCCTTCGACGCGCAGGAGGCGCTCGTGCGGAGCATCCCGGGCCTTGAGCGCGCGCGCATCACGCGGCCGGGCTACGCCATCGAGTACGACTACCTCGACCCACGCGACCTCCATCCGTGGCTCGAGTCGAAGCCGCTCCCGGGCCTGTTCCTCGCCGGGCAGATCAACGGCACCACGGGCTACGAGGAGGCCGCCGCCCAGGGGCTGGTGGCGGGCGCCAACGCCGCCCTGCGCGCGGCCGGGCGCGAGCCGTGGTGGCCGCGGCGCGACGAGGCCTACATCGGCGTCCTCATCGACGACCTCGTCACGCGCGGGGCGAGCGAGCCCTACCGCATGTTCACGAGCCGCGCCGAGCACCGCCTGCTGCTGCGCGAGGACAACGCCGACCTGCGCCTGACGCCCGTCGGCCGCCGCCTCGGGCTGGTGGACGAGGCGCGCTGGCGCCGCTGCGAGGCGCGCCGCGAGGCCCTCGAGCGCGAGCGCGCGCGCCTGCGCGCCACGCGCCTGCACCCGCGCGACCTGGACCCGGAGGCCGCGCGCGCCGTCCTCGGCGCCCCGCTCGCCGAGGCCCAGAGCCTCGAGGCGCTGCTGCGCCGCCCGCAGGTGCGCTACGCCGAGCTCGTGGCGCTGCCGGGGGCGGGCCCCGGCCTCGACGATCCCGAGCTCGCCCGCCTCGTCGAGACCGAGGTCAAGTACGCGGGCTACGTCGCCCGCCAGCGCGAGGAGATCGCGCGCCAGCGGCGCCTGGAGGACACGCGCCTGCCCGCCGACCTCGACTACGGCGCCGTGCACGGCCTTTCGGCCGAGGTGCGCGAGAAGCTCGCCGCCGCCCGCCCGGCCACCCTCGGGCAGGCGGCGCGCATCGACGGGGTGACGCCGGCCGCGATCTCGGCCCTGCTCGTGCACCTGCGCCGCCGTGGCCGCGACGCCGCCTGAGGGCGATCCGCTGGCCGCGGCGCTCGCGGCCGTCGGCGCCCCCCCGGAGGGGGCCGCGCGCCTACGCCGCTACGCGGCGCTGCTGCGACGCTGGAACCGCGCCTTCAACCTCGTCTCGCGCCGCGACGAGGCCGACCTCGAGCGCCGCCACCTGCTCGACAGCCTCGTGGCGGCGCCCTTCCTGCGCGGGCCGCGCGTGCTCGACCTCGGCTCCGGGGCGGGGCTGCCGGGCATCCCGCTCGCCGTCGCCCGCCCGGAGCTCGCCTTCGTGCTCGTCGACCGCCGCGCGCGGCGCACGCGCTTCCTCGAGGAGGCGGTGGCCGCGCTCGGGCTCGAGAACGTGCGCGTGGTGACCGTGGACGTGCGCCGCTGGGAGGAGGGGCGCGGCGCCTTCCACACCGTGGTGGCGCGCGCCGTGGCGCCGCTGCCGGAGCTCGCCGCGCTCGCCCGGCCCCTGCTCGCCCCGCAGGGGCGCCTCGTGGCGATCAAGGGCCCGCGCGCCGACGAGGAGCTCGCGGGGCTCTCGGGCTGGCGGGCCCTTGATC
>WGBS01000269.1 GCA_015494165.1 Gammaproteobacteria bacterium
GGCTGGCACTACCCGCACTGGCGCGGGCCCTTCTATCCGCGCGACCTGCCGCCCGCGCGCTGGCTGGAGTGGTACGCGGCTCGCTTCGACACGGTCGAGATCAACAACAGCTTCTACCGCACCCCCGACCCCGAGACCTGCGCCGCCTGGGCGTCGCAGGTGCCGGCCGCCTTCCGCTTCGCGGTGAAGGCCAACCGTGCGATCACCCACCGGCGCAAGCTCAAGGACGCGGGACCGCTGCTCGCGGACTTCCTCGAGCGCATCGCCCCGCTGGGCCGGCGGCGCGGGCCGCTCCTCTTCCAGCTCCCGCCACGCTGGCGCTGCAACGCCGCACGTCTGGCCTCGTTCCTCGAGGCCCTGCCGAAGGGCCTGCCCTGCGCCTTCGAGTTCCGCGACCCCGACTGGCACCGCGACGAGGTCTATCGGCTGCTCGAGCGCCACGGGGCCGCATTCTGCATCTTCGACCTCGGCGGCACGCTGTCGCCGCTCGCCGTGACCGCGCGGCTGGTCTACGTGCGCCTGCACGGGCCCGACGGCCCCTATGCGGGCAGCTACGCCACACCGACGCTGCGTGCCTGGGCGCGGCGGGCCGCCGCGTGGGCGCGCGCCGGGCACGAGGTGTGGATCTTCTTCGACAACGACGAGCGCGGCCACGCGGCGCGCAACGCCCTCACCCTGCGGCGGCTGCTGGAGGCGGCCTAGCCCGCGGACAGGGTCTGCTCCAGGCGCTCCACCACCTCGGCGAAGCGCGCGCGCTCGGCCTCCGCGATGGGCAGGTCCGGATCGCGCCGGTCGGCATAGAGCAGCCCCACCGGCTCGCCGCGGCGGCGCACCGCCGCCGTCAGGAACACGGGCACGCCCACCAGCTCGCGCACGGCCTCGGGCACGCGCCGCCAGGTGCCCCCGTCGGCGGCGCTCACGCGCAGGCACCCGCCGCGCCCGACGAGCTCGGCGAACAGGTGGCCGCCCAGGAGCGGCAGCTCGAAGCGGTTGAAGGCGGGGCTGTGCTCGGTGCCGCGGATGCGGTGCGCGCGCAAGGCCTCGCCGTGGCGCACGAGGCGCGCGAACACCACCCGGTTCAGGCCCAGGCCCTCGTGGAGGGCGTCGAGGGCGAGCTCGACCGCGTGATCGACGGGCGTGGCCGGTGCGTCGGCGAGGGCCGCGAGCGCCGCCGCGTAGCGGGCGGGACGCGGCGCCAGCGCGTAGTGCGCCCGCGGCGGGGGCGGCACGGACTCCGGCACCGCCAGCCCGGCCTCGGCGAGGAGCTCGCGGGCACGCTCCTCGAGCGCCTGCACGCCCGTCTCCAGCCAGGCCGCGGCCTGCGCCAGCGTGGCCCGCGCCACGGGGTCGGCCCAGCCGCGCTCCAGGGCGGCGCCGAGCTCGGCCGCGAGCATCACGCCGTAGGTGCGCGGCTGCAGCGCATTGGCGGGATCGAGCGCCTGCACGCCGAGCGGCGGCAGGCTCCACGCCCGCGCGACGGCTGCGCTCACGCGCGCCAGCGCGCAGCCGAGCACGATGTACTCGGCGTCCTCGCGCGCGATGCCGTCGGCCACCGCCTCCTCGACCGCCACCATCGCCCGCGGCTCCCAGGTCCACGCGGCGAGCTCGCCCGCGAAGGGCACCAGCGCTGCCACGTAGACCTCCTCCGGGAGCTGGTCGCCGCGCTGGCGCGCCCAGTCGCGCGCCAGCACCGCGGCGCGCCGCGCGCGCGCCACCGCGCGCCGGTAGCCCGCGAGGGCGTCGCCACGCAGCACCTCCTCGTCCACGGGCAGGGCGCGCGCGAGCGGGAACAGGCGCGCCGTGCCGAGCATGAGGGCGGCGTGACGCACCGTGCCCACCTCGCTGTCGAGGTGGCGGTGCTCGACCGCGTTGGCCGCCCCCACCAGGTGCAGGGTGAGCGCGGGATCGCGCTCGACCACCTCGGCGGCCTCGTCGGGGTCGACGTCCGCGAGCCCCTGCGCCTCCATGGCGCGCATGGCCTCGCGCACGAGGCGCCCCACGGCCAGGCGCCCCGTGCGCGAG
>WGBS01000270.1 GCA_015494165.1 Gammaproteobacteria bacterium
TCCCCGTCGCGGGCCCGGTCTCCAGACCGCACGCACCACAGACGCCGGAGGAGGGCCGCACCGATGGAGACCGGGCCCGCGACGGGGAGGGCGGAGTACGGGCGCGGGGCGGGGACACCGTGCCCGGCTCGACCCTCGGGCCCAGGTCGCGAGGCCCGGGTCAGGCGCGGCGGGCGGGAGCCGCCCGCGGCCGGCTTCTGCGGCCGGCCTCGCCGCGCCGTCTCCGGCAGGTCTTCGGGCTCGGGGGCGGGCCGGAGGGGCTCCGGCTGGCCTACGGCCGCGGCTTCCCGGCGCTCCGCCAGTGCCTGGCGCCCTTCAGGGCGCCGCGCGGCCTTCGTTCCCCCACACCGCTGCGCGTCAGCCCCGGACTCTCACCGGGTTCCCTCTTGCGGCCCACCCCAAGATCTTGCGGTGGGCACCGGAGACGCCCTCAAGATAGCCGAAGGCGGCGCCCTGTCAAGCGCCGCCCTAACCCGTTGGTGCGAGAGGCGGAAGCCAGCGGCCGGATGTCAGGGGCCAGGAGGTCAGGAGTCAGGAGTCAGGGGTCGGGGGTCGGGGTCAGGAACCCGAAACAGGTGCGGCGGGACCGTGGCGGCCGCTCTGGCCGCAGGCCGTCTGCTGCTTACCGCAGACTGTCCACTGGCTCGAGGACGAGCCGTCAGACCTCACCCCGCCTCATCGTGCGCCGCGTCCCTGCCGGTGGCCTCGCTCCATTCGAGGGCTTCCCGCTCGCGCGCCGCGTCGGCCGCCATCTCGCGGTAGGCGGCGTCCATGGCCTCGGGCAGCACGTGAGGCCGCACGAGCTCCTCGACGAACTGGCTGATGCGGCCGCGCCCCACCTTGCGGTGGAGGGCCTCGTAGACCGCCTCGTCGAGCGTGATGGTCAGCTTCCTGTGCATGGGGCGTTCAGCGCCGCTCGGAATACGTGTTCATACGTATCAGAATTCCGCTTCCGCCGCATGCCGGTGCGTGCTCACGAGGCGGCGCGGGCGAGCGCGGCGCACGGCGCCGGGTCCCATGCCGTGCGCCCGCTTGAAGGCGCGCGCGAACGCGGCCTCGCTCGCGTAGCCGCAGGCGGCGGCCGCCTGCGCCACCGACCACGTTCCGTCGGCCAGGAGCTCGTGCGCCTGCGCCATGCGCCAGCGGCGCAGATAGGCCATGGGCGTCTCGCCGACGCGCGCGCGGAAGCGTTGCGCGAAGGCCGAGCGCGACAGCCCGGCCTCGCGCGCCAGCTGCGCCAGCGTCCAGGCGCGCGCGGGCTCGCGGTGCAGCGCCCGCAGGGCGCGGCCCACGTGCGGGTCGGCGAGCGCAGCGGCGAAGCCGGCACTCGTGGCCGTGCGGCGCGCGTGCTCGCGCACCATCCGCACGAAAAGCGCTTCGGCGAGGCGCTCGGCGACCGCTCCCGCACCCGGCGCCCCCGAGGCGGCCTCGGAGGCGATCAGGGCCACGAGGCCGCCGGGGCCTGGGCGCTCCTGGAGGACGAGGAGCGGCGGCAGGTCCTCCACGAGCGGGTTCCAGTCGCGGCGTGCGAACTCGAAGTGGCCGCAGACGATCTCGGCCTCGCCCCTGCCCGCGTCGGCGGCGAGATGATGGTCCACCGCGGGCACGAGGAGCGCGACCGCGCCGGGGCCGAGCCGCACCGGCGCGCGCCGGTCGGCCAGGTGCAGGAGGCAGCGGCCCGAGGCGACGGCGTGGAAGCCGAGCCGGCGCACCCGCCCTCCGCCGAGCCGCCAGCGGCCGCACAGGCGCGCGTGCAGGAAGACGCGCGCGCGCAGCCGCAGCACGCGCAGCAGCTCATCGAGCGCGTCTGCCTCGAGCGCGTGTGCGCCTGGCGGACCTTCGGGCAGATCTCGCGGACGCCTGGGCATGGGAGCACCGTCCCGGCACAGCATACCCTTGCGATGGGCGCGGCGGGGCCTCGCTGCCCCGCCCTTGGATCCGACGGAGGAGGACGAAGCGATGAAGGCTGCGATCGTCGTTCTGGCCGATATCGAGACCCACGAGCAGCTCGGGCGCGTCGTCAACGCCCTCGAGGCCGTCAAGGAGCTCAAGGAGCACGGCGACGAGGTCAAGCTCATCTTCGACGGGGCCGGCACCCGCTGGGTGCCGGAGCTGTCGCGGCCGGACCACGTCGCGCACGGCCTGTACGAGGCCGTGCGCGACCAGGTGGCGGGCGTGTGCGAGTACTGCGCCGGGGCCTTCGAGGTGAAGGACGCCGTGGCCGCCTGCGGCGCGCCGCTGGACGGCAGCTTCGAGGGGCACCCGAGCTTCCGCCGCCTGCTCGCCGAGGGCTATGCCGTCCTCACCTTCTGAGGCGCGCGGCGTCAGCCGTCCGCCGCCCGCGCCGCATCCGCCAGCGTGGCGCGCACGCGGCGGGCGGCCTCGACCATGTGGGCGAGCGCCTGCTCGACCTCGGGCCAGTCGCGGGTCTTGAGGCCGCAGTCGGGGTTGACCCACAGCCGCTCGGCGGGGATGCGCTCGAGCGCCCGGCGCACGAGCGCCTCCATCTCCTCCACGGGCGGCACGCGCGGGGAATGGATGTCCCACACGCCGGGGCCGATCTCGTCCGGGTAGTCGAAGCGGGCGAAGGCCTCGAGCAGCTCCATGCGCGAGCGCGAGGCCTCGATGCTGATGACGTCGGCGTCCATGGCCGCGATGGCCTCGATGACGTCGTTGAACTCGGAGTAACACATGTGAGTGTGGATCTGGGTCTCGTCGCGCGCCACGGCGCTCGCCAGGCGGAAGCAGCGCACGGCCCACTCCAGGTAGCCGGGCCAGTCGCGCCGGCGCAGCGGCAGCCCCTCGCGGAAGGCCGGCTCGTCGATCTGGATCGCGCGGATGCCGGCGGCCTCCAGGTCGGCGACCTCGTCGCGGATGGCGAGCGCGATCTGGGTGGCGACCGCCTCGCGCGGCAGGTCGTCGCGCACGAAGGACCATTGCAGGATGGTCACCGGCCCCGTGAGCATGCCCTTGACCGGGCGGTCCGTGAGCGACTGGGCGTGGGCGATCCAGTCCACGGTCATCGGGCGCGGGCGGGAGACGTCGCCGTAGATCAGGGGCGGCTTGACGCAGCGCGAGCCGTAGCTCTGCACCCAGCCGTTGCGGGTGAAGGCGAAGCCGGCGAGCTGCTCGCCGAAGTATTCCACCATGTCGTTGCGCTCGGGCTCGCCGTGGACCAGCACGTCCAGCCCCACGCGCTCCTGGAAGCGGATGCAGCGCTCGATTTCCGCCTTCATCGCCCGCTCGTAGGCCTCGCGATCGAGCTCGCCGGCGCGGAAGGCGCGCCGCGTGCGGCGGATCTCGGGCGTCTGGGGGAAGGAGCCGATGGTGGTGGTCGGCAGCGGCGGGAGCTCCAGGCGCGCGCGCTGGGCCGCGCGGCGGTCGGGGTAGGGGCTGCGGCGGCGGGCCATGTCCTCGGTGACGGCGGCGGCGCGTGCGCGCACGGCCTCGTCGCGGGTGCGCGCGGAGGCGAGGCGCGCCGCGCGCGCCTCCCGCGCCGCCTTCAGGCGCCCGGCGTGGGCCGCGCGCCCCTCGCGCAGGGCGTCGCGCAGCAGCGCCACCTCCTCGAGCTTCTGCACGGCGAAGGCGAGCCAGCCGCGCAGCTCCTCGTCCAGCCCGGTCTCTAG
>WGBS01000271.1 GCA_015494165.1 Gammaproteobacteria bacterium
GCGCCGCTATTGTGCCACGCGCCCCGGCGCGAGCGGCGCGAGCGCCGCCTCGAGCCAGCGCCGCGCCCGCGCGCCGATCCCCGGCCGCTGGCTCTCGCGCGGGCCGGCGACGTTGAGCACGCGCACGCCATGGGCGCGCAGCCAGGGCGCCAGCGCCGCCGGGTCGGGGCTGCGCGCGAGGTCCACGACCCGCACCGGGCGCCCGGCACGCCGCGCCAGCCGCAGCGTGAGCGCCGTGCCGCCCGTGAGCGGGCCTTCGGCCAGGATCAGGGTGGCGTCGGCGGCGCGGACGTTCCGCTCGGTGCGGAACCGATAGTCCCGCTCGGCGGTCTCAAGGAGCGGGTAACGGTCCGGGATCCGGCCGTCCTCGGCGCGGCGCCCGCGCGGGCACCAGCCGCCGCAGGGAAGCCCCAGCGCGAGCGCGGCATCAAGCGCCGCGCGGTCGACACCCGTCTGGCCGCCGCTCAGGATGCGAAGCCGCTCCACCGCGCCCTTGCCAGCTTCCCGCCGTCGCCTCATATTCTGCTGCATGCTGCCGTGGCCGCCCGCGGGGCGGCAGGGACCGTGACGACCGAGACACGCACCGACGACCTGCACCTGCTGATCGCCACCCTGCCGGCGGCGCTGCGCGAGGCCTTCGCGCGGCTGCCGCAGGAGGACCTGCTCGAGATCGTGCTCGACCTCGGGCGCGCGCCGCTCGCCCGCTATCCGGGCGGGGCCGTGCGCATCCGCGAGGCCGCCGTCACGCGCGAGGACCTCGCGCACGTGACCGCCATGGTGGGCGAGTTCGGCGCCGACAACCGCGCCGGCATCGCGGGCACCCTGCACCGCATCGCCGCCATGCGCAACCGCGCGGGGCGCATCGTGGGCCTGACGCTGCGCGTCGGGCGCGCCGTCTACGGCACCATCGAGCCCATCCGCCACCTGGTCGAGGGCGGCGCGAGCCTGCTGCTGCTCGGCCCGCCCGGGGTCGGCAAGACCACGCGCCTGCGCGAGATCGCGCGCGTGCTGGCCGACGACCTCGGCAAGCGGGTGATCGTGGTCGACACCTCGAACGAGATCGCCGGCGACGGCGACGTCCCGCACCCGGCGATCGGGGCGGCGCGGCGCATGCAGGTGCCGCACCCCGAGCGCCAGCACGCCGTCATGATCGAGGCCGTGGAGAACCACATGCCGGAGGTCATCGTCATCGACGAGATCGGCACGGCGGCGGAGGCGGCGGCCGCGCGCACCATCGCCGAGCGGGGCGTGCAGCTCATCGGCACCGCCCACGGCACCACGCTCGCCAACCTGGTCCAGAACCCGACCCTGTCCGACCTGGTCGGCGGCGTGCAGACCGTCACCCTGGGCGACGAGGAGGCGCGCCTGCGCGGCACGCAGAAGACGGTGAGCGAACGCAAGGCGCCGCCGACCTTCGACGCCGTCGTCGAGCTGGTCGACCGCGAGCGGCTCGTGGTGCACGAGGACACGGCGGCGGCGGTGGACGCGCTCCTGCGCGGCCGCCCGCCGGCGGGCACGCCCGTGGGCGGTGGCGCGGAGCCGGCGGCCGCGCCCTTCGAGCAGGCGCCGCCGGCGCTGCCCGAGACGGACCGCCCGCTGCGGATCTACCCCTACGCCCTGAGCCGCGACACGGTCGAGCGCGTGCTGCGCGACCTGCGCCTGGAGGCGCGCACCGTGGGGCGCCCCGAGCAGGCCGACCTGGTGGTGGCGCTGCGCGCGCGCGCCGACGACCCGCGCCTGCGGCGCATGCTGGCCGAGCTCGACCTGCCGCTCTATGTGGCCCGCCGCAACACCAGCGCCCAGCTCCGCCGCCTGCTCTCGGACGTCTTCCGGCTGGCGCGCGGGGTGGACGACGAGGAGCTGGGCGAGGCGCTGCGCGAGGCCGAGGAGGCCGTGGCGCGGGTGCGCGAGGCGGGCTCGCCGGTGGCGCTGGCGCCGCGGCCGGCCTCGGTGCGACGCCTCCAGCACCGCGTGGTCGCGCGCCACCGCCTGGTGGCCGAGAGCGCGGGCAGCGGCGCGGCGCGCCACCTGGTGGTCTACCCGGGCTGAGCCCATGGCGCGCACGCCTGCGAGCACCGCCCCCGCACCGCCGCCGGAGCTCGTCGAGCGCGCCCGGGCCGTCACCGAGCGCCTGCTGCGAAAGTACCGCCGCCCCAGGGTGGCGCTCGAGTTCTCGAACCCGCTCGAGCTGCTGGTGGCGACCATCCTCTCGGCGCAGTGCACCGACGAGCGCGTCAACCAGGTCACCCGCACCCTGTTCCGCCGCTACCGCAGCGCCAAGGCCTACGCCGAGGCCGATCCCGCCGAGCTCGAGGCGCTGATCCGCCCCACGGGCTACTACCGCCAGAAGGCGCGCACGCTCATCGCCTGCTGCCGCGCCCTGGTCGAGCGCTTCGGCGGCAAGGTCCCGGACCGGCTCGAGGACCTCACGAGCCTGCCCGGGGTCGGCCGCAAGACCGCCAACCTCGTGCTCGGCAGCGCCTTCGGCAAGCAGGCCATCGCGGTCGACACCCACGTGCTGCGGGTCGCCAACCGGCTCGGGCTCGCCGCGAGCCGCAACCCCGACCGCGTCGAGGAGGCCCTGATGGCGCTCGTGCCCAGGCGCCGGTGGACGGCCTTCACGCTCGCCGCCATCCTGCACGGGCGCGAGACCTGCACCGCGCGCAACCCACGGTGCGGCGAGTGCGTGCTCTACGACCTCTGCGCCTGGCCCGAGAAGACGCGCTACGCCGAGGCCCCGGCGCGTGAGGGCGGCGCGACGCGCAGGAAGGCGGCGGCCCGCGCCCGCCGCCGCTGAGGGCCGCTCAGCGGCCGAGCAGCGCCGCGGCCTCCTCCTCCGGCACGTCGTACCAGCGCCGGTAGGCCTCGGCGACGGCGAAGGGCGGGCCGCTGCGGACGTTGGCGCAGTAGACGGCGTCGGCCACGCGCGCGATACGCGCCAGCGCCTCCGGGTGCGCGGTGGGCACGGCGACGACGATGCGCCGTGCCCCCGCCGCGCGCAGCGCCTCGACCGCAAGCTGCATGGTCAGGCCGGAGGCGAGGCCGTCGTCGACCACGATCACCTCGCGCCCGGCGACGTCGGGCGCGGCCTCGCCTCCGCGCAGGCGCCGCACGCGCCGCTCCACCTTCTCGCGCGTGGCACGGATGCCGGCCTCGACCTCCTCCGCGGTCAGGCCGCTCATGCGCACCAGCGGCTCGTTGAGCGCGACACGCCCGTCGAAGGCGACGGCGCCGTAGCCGGCCTCCGTGTTCCACGGCAGGGTGATCTTGCTCACCACCGCGACGTCCAGGGGCAGCCCCAGC
>WGBS01000272.1 GCA_015494165.1 Gammaproteobacteria bacterium
GTCGAGGTCGCCGGCGCCGCCCTCGACAACGCCGGCGGCCGCCTCGCCCAGACCGGCCCCGGCCCCGGCCGCATCGCCGTGGCCGGCACGCTCGCCAACGCCGGCGGCACCGTCGCGAGCCGCGGCGCCCTCACGGTCGCCGCCGACGGCCTGGACAACGCCTCGGGCCGCATCGTGGCCGACGGCGGCCTCACGCTCGACCTCGGGGCGGGCGGCCTCGACAACCGTGCCGGGCTGCTGTCCTCGGCCGGCGCGCTCGCCGTGCGCGCCCTGCCCGGCACGGCCGTCCCGAACGGCGGCGGCGAGGTGCTCGCCGGCACGCGCCTCGAGCTGCGCGACGCCGCCTTCGATGGCGGGAGGCTCCTGTCCGAGGGCGACGCCGTGCTGCGCTTCGCCGGCGCCTGGCGCCACGCCGCCGAGCTCGTCGCCCTCGGCGACGTGGACGCCGCCGCCGGCGGCCCGGCGGAGAACGCCGGCCTCCTGCGCGCCGGCGGGCTGCTGCGGCTCGCCGCGCCGGCGCTCGCCAACGCCGCCGGGGCGGAGCTGAGCGGGGCGCGCACGCGCCTCGAGGTCGCGGGCCTGCTCGACAACCGCGGCCTCATCGACGGCGACGCCGTGCGCATCGAGGCCGGCGCGCTCGACAACCGCGGCGGCGGCCGGCTCTACGGCGGCACGCTCGCCGTGGCGGTCGCCGGGGCGCTGCGCAACCTCCCCGAGGCGGGCGCCGCGCCCGCCGTCGCCGCCCGCGCGCGGCTCGACCTCGGCGTCGGCGAGCTCCGCAACGGCCGGGACGCCGTGGTCTTCAGCCTCGGCGACCTCGCCCTCGGGGGCGCGCTGGACGCCTCCGGCCGCGCGGCCGGGCGTGCCGCGCGCGTGCTGAACGAGGGCGGCGCCATCGAGGCCCGGGGGGCGCTGCGGCTCGCCGCCGGGCGCGTGGAGAACCGCAACGCGGGCCTCGTCACGCGCGAGGCCGCCGGGGCGCCCGTCTACGAGGAGTGGATCCAGCCGCGCTGGAGCGCCACGCGCTACCCGCGCGCGAGCTGCTGGGGCATCGGCGGCGGCCAGGACAAGAACGGCTGCGCGGGCCACCCGGGCCTGTTCGAGGACTACACCTGGTACAAGGTCTGGGTCACGCGCACGCGCACCGTGGTGGAGGCCACCGCGCCCGGGCGCATCCTCGCCGGCGGCGACCTCTCCATCGAGGCCGGCCGCGTCGAGAACGCCGACAGCCACATCGTCGCCGGCGGCGCCCTCGACATCGTCGCCGCCACCGTGGACCACCGCGCCACCCGGGGCCGGCGCATGGCGCGCTACGAGGGCGTCAGCGCCTACACCTGGGTCGAGTCCTGCGGCCTGTTCGGCAGCAAGCACTGCCGGAAGTGGACCGCCTGGGTGCCCTACACGCCCGCCCCCGAGGTCGAGGCCGTCTACGACCTGCCCACCCTGCGGGTCGAGGCTGGCACCGCGCCGGCCGGCACGGGCACCGACCCCGGCGCGCGCGCCCCCGCGGCGCTCGACCGCGCCCCGGAGGCCGCCGCGCCCGTGCCGGAGCTCGTGCTGCCGCCAAGCGCCCTGGTGGTGGCCGCGCCCGACCCCGCCGGCCCCTACCTCGAGACCGACCCGCGCTTCGCCGACCGCGGCCGCTGGCTCGGCTCCGACTACCTGCTCGAGCGCCTCGGCCTCGACCCGGCCGCCGTCCAGCGCCGCCTCGGCGACGGGCTGATCGAGCGGCGCCTCGTGCGCGAGCAGCTCCTTGCCCTGCGCGGGCGGCTCCCCGCCCCGGACCCGCGCGACGGCGAGGCCTGGTGGCGCGCGCTGTTGGAGGCCGGCGCCACCGTCGCGCGCCGCCTGGGCCTGCGCCCCGGCGTGGCGCTCACGACGGAGCAGGTCGCCGAGCTCACGAGCGACATCGTATGGCTGGTCGAGCGCACCGTGCGCCTGCCCGACGGGCGCACCGTGCGCGCGCTGGTGCCCCAGGTCTACGTCGTCCCGCGCCCCGGCGACCTCGACGGCCGCGGCGCGCTGCTCGCGGGCCGCACCCTCGAGCTCGACCTCTCCGGCGAGGGCCGCCTGGGGGGCACGGTCGCGGGCCGGCGCATCGTCGTCCGCGCCGGGGAGCTGCTGCAGGAAGGCCGGCTCGCCGCCGGCGACGAGGCCGTCCTCGCCGCCCGCGGCGGCCTGCGCGTCGAGGGCGGCCGCCTCGAGGCCGGCGGGCGCCTGGCGCTCGAGGCCGGCCGCGACCTCGCCGTCGCCTCCACCGTGCGCCGCACCGAGGCCGGCGGCGGCCGCTACACCCGCACGCGCCTCGAGCGCGTGGCGCGCCTGCACGTCACGGGCGGCGACGGCCGGGGCGAGGGGCTGCTCTCGCTCGCGGCCGCCGGCGACGTGCGCCTCGTCGCCGCCGAGCTGCGCAACGACGCCCGCGGCGGCCTGACCACGGTGCGCGCCGGGCGCGACCTCGCCCTCGAGGCGCGCACGGCCGGCTGGAGCGAGCGCACCGTCTGGGACGCCCGCAACCGCCTCGTCCAGGGCGAGCGCCGCGCGGCCGGCACCCGCATCGAGGCCGCGGGCGACGCCGCCCTCTCCGCCGGCCGCACGCTCACGGCGCGCGCTGCCCGCGTGCGGGCCGCCGGCCACGCGGCGCTCTCCGCCGGCGAGGGCCTGCGCCTCGAGGCGGGCGCGCGCGAGCGCTGGTGGGAGGAGGCCCGCCACCGCCGCTCGCGGGGGCTGCTCGGCGGCTCCGAGCGCACGAGCCTCGCCCGCCGCGAGACCCGCGAGGCCGAGGCCGCCGTCGTCAGCGCCGGCAGCGTCGCGGCGCGCACGGGCGGCGACCTCGTCCTGCGCGGGGCCGCCGTCGCCGCCGACGGCGACGTGGGCCTATCGGCCGGCGGCGACCTGCGCCTGGAGGCCGCCCCCACCGCCCGGCGCGAGCTGCGCATCGAGCGCCGGCGCCGCTCCGGCGTCTTCCGCGGCCCCGGCCTGGGCCTCACCGTCGGCCGCGAGCGCCTCGACAGCCGCTCGGAGACCCGCGCCGAGGGCGCCGCCCCCAGCGCCGTGGGCAGCCTCGGGGGCGACGTGCGCCTGCGCGCCGGCGGCGCCTACCGCCAGCGCGGCGGCAGCGTCGCCGCGCCCGGCGGCGACGTCGCCATCGAGGCCGCCGAGGTGGAGATCGGCGCCGCCGAGGCCCGCCGCGAGACCCGCTGGTCCGAGCGCCGCGATGTGCGCGGCCTGAGCCTCTCGGTCTCGAATCCCGTCGTCACGGCGGCGCGCACGGTGGCCGACATGGCCGCGGCCGCATCGGCCACGGACGACGCGCGCGTGCGCGCCCTCGCGGGCGCCACGGCGGGCCTTGCGCTGTGGAACGCCCGGGACGCGCTCCGGGCCGACCCGAAGCGCCTCGGCGGCGTGCGCGTGAGCCTCATGCTCGGCGCGAGCCGCAGCGAGGCCTCCGGCGTCGAGCGCGCGCTGCTGCTGCTGCCCGCGGAGGTCGCGGCCGGGGGCGAGGTGGTGGTGCGTGCGCGTGGCGCGGGCGCGCGCGGTGGTGCCGGGGGTGCCGGCGAGGGCGTTGCCGGTGCCGGCGACGTGACGGTGCGGGGGAGCCTCGTGCGCGCGGGCGGGGCGGTGGTGCTGGAGGCCTCGCGGGACGTGGAGCTGGAGGCGGGCGAGGAGCGGGTCTCGACGTCCTCGCGGCAGGCGAGCCGCTCGGCGGGCGTGGGTGTCGGGCTCGGGAGCGGGGGCGTGAGCGTGGAGGCCGAGGGTTCGGTCTGGCGCGGCACGCGCGAGGCGTGGGAGGTGCGCAGGCGGCTTGCGCGCGTGGAGGCCGGCGGGCGGCTGGAGGTGCGCGCGGGGCGTGACGTGCGCCTTGCGGGCGCGGTGGGTGCGGGCGAGCGGGTGGCGGTGCGCGCCGGTGGGGATCTCGAGGTGCGGAGCGTGCAGGACGAGGCCGGGGTGCGTGTGCGCGGCCGCGGGGCGGGCGCGCACACGCACCCCGGC
>WGBS01000273.1 GCA_015494165.1 Gammaproteobacteria bacterium
CTCGAAGACGGCCTCCGGCGCGTGCTGGGAGGGGGCGCGTGAGCGCGGGGCAGCTCCCGCTGGCGCTGCGGCTCGCGCCGGGCGCGCCGCCCCCAGCGCCAGACGTAGTCGATTCCGCTGCCCAGCGTGGTCGCCGCCACCGCCCACACCAGCCCCGCGAGCGCCGCGGGCGGCACCGGCGCCACCTGCGCCGCCATCGCCGTCAGCACCAGCACGATCTGCAGCAGCGTGTTGAGCTTGCTGAGCAGGCTGGGGCTCGCCTCGAGGCGCTCGACGCGCAGGTGGTAGGCGACGCTGCCCACGACGATGACCAGGTCGCGGGCGAGCACCAGCGCCACGAGCCAGGCCGGCAGCACGCCCTGCGCGCCGAGGACGAGGTAGGCGCTCACGGCGAGCAGCTTGTCGGCGAGCGGATCGAGCGTCGCGCCGAGGCGGCTCTGCCAGCCGAAGCGGCGCGCGAGGAAGCCGTCGAGGGCGTCGGTGAGCCCGGCGACGCCGAAGACCACGAGCGCGCTGGCGTAGCGGTGCTCGAGCATGAGCCAGACGGCCGGCAGCACCAGCAGCACCCGCAGGGCGGTGAGCAGGTTGGGGATGTCGCGCGGGCTCACGGCCGCAGGCGCAGGTGCAGGTCCACGCCCGCCGCCGGGGGCGCCTCCGCCACGGGCTCGAGAAGGTCGGCACCGGCCAGCGCCTCGGCCAGCGCGGGGCGGCCGCCGCGCGCCTGGACCTGGAGGCGCAGGCGCGTGCCCTCGGCCGCGGCCACCTGCAGCGAGGTCACGCCGGGCAGGCGGCCGAGGGCCTCCAGCACGCGCGCGTAGGCCTCGAGGCTGGCCACGCCCTCGACCAGCACCATGACCGCGCCCTCCGGCAGCGCCGCCGGCGGGCGCGTCAGGCGCGCGGCCATCACGTCGACGGCGGTGTCCACGGCGGCGGCGAGCTGCGCGTCGAGCTCCGGCGTCTCGGCCTCCCAGGCGACGGGCGCGCCCTCGCCCACGCGCACCGTCCAGCGGCCCTGCCAGACGCCGCCGCGCGTGGCGCGCACGCGCCCGAGCAGCACCGCGGCGGGCGCATAGCGGGCCGAGGCGGCGAGCACGCGGTCCCAGAAGCCGCCCCACACGTCGGCCACCTCGACGCGGGCGAGGTCCTCGACGTCGCCCAGGGGAAGGAGCAGGGGGATGCCCCGCGCCGCGGCGGCCTCCCGCATGGGCGCGGCGAGCCTCGCGGAGGCCGCGTCCGTGAGCAGCGTGCGGCGCCCGCCCTCGTCCACCACCACCCATGCGAGCAGCGCCGGCGCCGGGCGCGGCCACACGGCGAGCCCGAGCCCGGCGACGAGCCGCTCGAGGGCCTCGCCGTCGAGGCGCACCTCGAGCGCGAGCGGCGGCGCCTCCCCCGCCGGCTCCGTTGCGCCCGCCGCCTCCCCCGCGGACGGCGGCGGCTCGCGCAGGTAGCGGTAGGCGCGCACGTAGGCGGCCGCGCGCGCGAGCGCCGCGCGCACCGCCTCGCGCTCGGTGACGGTGCGGTCGCCCGTGCGCCGCACCAGCGCCATGGCCAGCGCCTGCCGCAGGGCGGCGTCGCGCGCCGCGGCGCCCGTGCCGGCGACCGGCACGCGCACCACCGGGTCCCCGCCCGCGCCCGTGCCGCCGGCGGCGGCGAGCGGAACCAGGGCGAGGAGGATGGCGAGCCAGGCTGGCAGGCGGCGCGCTCCCACGGGGCGCCTACCTTACCACGAGCGCGCGCGCACCCGCGGTTGGCGGCCGCCCCGCCCGCGCCGTTACCATGTAGGCCCCTTCCCGGACGGAGACAGGCCGTGGCCCGCGGCACCGACGACGCACCCGCACCGCTGACCTACCGCGAGGCCGGCGTCGACATCGATGCCGGCAACGCCCTCGTCGAACGCATCCGGCCCGCGGTGGAGCGCACCCGGCGGCGGGGGGTGCTGGGTGGGGTCGGCGGCTTCGGCGGCCTCTTCGCCCTCGAGCCCGGGCGCTGGCGCGAGCCCGTGCTGGTCGCCGGCACCGACGGCGTCGGCACCAAGCTGCGGCTCGCCATCGCCGCCGGGCGCCACCGCGGCGTGGGCATCGACCTCGTGGCGATGTGCGCCAACGACGTCGCCGTGCAGGGCGCCGAGCCGCTGTTCTTCCTCGACTACTACGCCACGGGCCGGCTCGACGTGGAGGTCGCCGCCGAGGTCATCGAGGGCGTGGCCGAGGGCTGCAGGCAGGCGGGCTGCGCGCTGCTCGGCGGCGAGACCGCCGAGATGCCCGGCATGTACGCGGCCGGCGACTACGACCTCGCCGGCTTCTGCGTCGGCGTGGTGGAGCGCGCGCGGATCGTCGACGGCTCGGCCTGCGAGGCCGGCGACCTGCTCCTCGGGCTCGCCTCCAGCGGCCCCCACGCCAACGGCTACTCGCTCATCCGCCGCATCCTCGAGCGCACGGGCGCGCGCCTGGAGGAGCCCCTGCCCGACGGCACGCCCCTCGGCGAGGCCCTGCTCGCGCCGACGCGCATCTACGTGCGCGCGCTGCTCGGCCTGCACCGGGCGGGGCTGCTGCGCGCTGCGGCCCACGTCACGGGCGGGGGGCTGCCGGAGAACCTGCCGCGCGTGCTGCCGCGCGGGCTGCGCGCCGTCGTCGACGCCGACGCCTGGCCCGAGCCCGCGGTCTTCGGCTGGCTGCGCGCCCGCGGCCCGGTGGCGCGCGAGGAGATGTACCGCACCTTCAACTGCGGCATCGGCATGGTGGCCGTGGTGCCCGCCGCGGCGCGCGAGCGCGCCCTCGCCCTGCTCGGGGAGGCGGGCGAGCGGGCCTGGGTGATCGGGCGCCTCGAGCCGCGCGCCACGGGCGCGGCGCCGGTCGAGATCCGAGGCGGGCCGGCGTGAGCGGGCGGAAGAGGCTTCCCATCGTCGCGCTGATCTCGGGGCGCGGCACCAACCTGCAGGCCATCATCGACCAGGCCCGCAGCGGCGCGCTGCCGGTCGAGATACGCGCCGTCATCAGCAACCGCCCGGACGCGGCGGGGCTCGAGCGCGCCCGCCGTGCCGGCATCCCCGCCGAGGTCGTCGACCACCGCGACTTTCCGAGCCGCGAGGCCTTCGAGCGCGCCCTGATGCAGGCCATCGACCGCCACCGGCCGGGCCTCGTGGTGCTCGCCGGCTTCATGCGCGTCCTCGGCCCGGCCTTCGTCGAGCACTACCGCGGGCGCATGCTCAACATCCATCCGTCCCTGCTGCCGCAGTTCCGCGGCCTGCGCACGCACGAGCGCGCCCTGGAGGCTGGCGCCCGCGAGCACGGGGCGAGCGTGCACTTCGTCACCGAGGAGCTCGACGGCGGCCCCGTCGTGGTGCAGGCGGTCGTGCCGGTGCTGCCGGGGGACGACCCCGACCGCCTCGCCGCGCGCGTGCTCGAGCAGGAGCACCGCATCTATCCGCTCGCCATCCGCTGGTTCGCCGAGGGGCGCCTCGCCCTGCGCGACGGCCGCGTCTGGCTCGACGGGCGGCCCCTCGAGCGGCCGGTGCGCATCGGGCCGGGCGAAGCCTCCGGCACGGGGCCGCGCACGGCGCGCGGGGAGGCCTGAACGGTGCGCGCGCGCCGCCTCGCCGCCCTCGCGCTGGCCGCCGCCTCGCTGCTGGGCGCGGCGGGCGCGGCGCGCGCGGCGGCGCTGGCGCCCTTCGAGGCGCGCTACCGCCTCAGCCTCGGGGGGCTCACCGTCGGCGAGATGCGCCTCGCGCTGCGCGCCGCGGGAGACGGGCGCTACCTCTACGAGATGGCCTCGCGCCCGCGCGGCCTGCTCGCCCTCTTCCGCCGCGACACCCTCACCGAGCGCAGCCTCTGGGAGCGCGGCCCCGGCGGCGCGCCGCGCCCGCTGCGCTACGAGCGCATCCAGACCGGCTCGCGCGAGCGCCGCGCGCGCCTGGTCTTCACCTGGTCGCCCGAAGGGAGCGGGCGCGTGCGCAACGAGGTCGCCGGCCGTCCCTGGGAGATGGCGGTGCCGCCGGGCACGCTGGACCGCCTGCTGGTGCAGCTCGCCCTGCGGCGCGACCTCGCCGCGGGGCGGAAGCCGCTCGAGTATCCCATCGCCGACGGCGGCAAGCTCAAGCGCTACCGCTTCGCCGTGCTCGGGCGCGAGACGGTGACGACGCCCGCCGGCCGCTTCGAGACGGTCAAGATCCAGCGCCTGCGCCGCAAGGGCAAGCCGCCTCTCTACTTCTGGCTCGCCCCGGAGCTCGGCTACCTCTCGGTGGCGGGCACGCGCCCGGGCGGCGAGGGCGGCACGGTGCGCATGGAGCTCGTCGAGATTCGCCCTGCGCCGGCTGTCGGCCGTCAGGCGTCGGCGGGAAGCGCCAGGGAATTGCGGCCCTTGGTCGAGCGTGGACCGTGAACGGCTCGCCGCTGCCGCGGTGGCGGGAGGAAAGAGACGGGAGGCGAGGGTTGGTGCGCCCTTCGGGCGCGGCCGTCTAGTCTTTCCCGTCTCCCGTCTCCCGTCTCCCGTAACCCGTCCCCCGTGACCCGGCTCACGCCTTGGGCAGGGTGACGCCGCGCTGGCCCTGGTACTTGCCGCCGCGATCCTTGTAGGAGACCTCGCAGGGCTCGTCGGCCTCGAGGAAGACCACCTGCGCCACGCCCTCGTTGGCATAGATCTTGGCCGGGAGCGGCGTGGTGTTGGAGAACTCCAGCGTCACGTGGCCCTCCCACTCGGGCTCGAGCGGGGTGACATTGACGATGATCCCGCAGCGCGCGTAGGTGCTCTTGCCCAGGCAGATGACGAGCACGTTGCGCGGGATGCGGAAGTACTCCACCGTGCGCGCGAGCGCGAAGGAGTTGGGCGGGATGACGCAGACGTCGGACTTGAGGTCGACGAAGCTCGCCTCGTCGAAGTTCTTGGGATCGACGATCGCCGAGTGGACGTTGGTGAAGATCTTGAACTCGTCCGCGCAGCGGATGTCGTAGCCGTAGCTCGAGGTGCCGTAGGAGATGACGCGCGCCCCGTCCTCGGCGCGCCGGATCTGGCGCGCCTCGAAGGGCTCGATCATCCCGTGCTCCTCCGCCATGCGGCGGATCCACCTGTCGGACTTGATCGGCATGGCGCGGGAGTCTAAGGCGGCGGGCGCGCGCACGACAAGGGCCGGGGCGGCATCCGCCCCGGCCCGCGCCGCCCACGAGCGGCCCGCCGGCCGCTCAGGTGTTCTGGATCATGATCTGCGGGAAGCGCGCGCTGTAGTCCTTGGCCTGCTGCGAGAGCCGCGCCGCCGCGCGCCGTGCAATGTCGCGGTACATCTGCGCGATGCGGCCCTCGGGATCGGCGACCACGCTCGGCTTGCCGCTGTCGGTGCCCTCGCGGATGGAGGCGTCCAGCGGGAGCGAGCCCAGCAGGTCCACGCCGTACTGCTCGGCGAGCTTGCGGCCGCCGCCCTCGCCGAAGATGTGCTCCTCGTGGCCGCACTTGGAGCAGATGTGGATGCTCATGTTCTCGACCACGCCCAGCACCGGCACCTCGACCTTCTCGAACATCTTGAGGCCCTTGCGCGCATCGAGGAGGGCGATGTCCTGAGGCGTGGTGACGATGATGGCGCCGCTCACCGGCACCTGCTGGGCGAGGGTGAGCTGGGTGTCGCCGGTGCCCGGCGGCAGGTCGATCACCAGGTAGTCGAGGTCCTTCCAGTTGGTGTCATTGAGGAGCTGCTGCAGGGCCTGCGTGACCATGGGGCCGCGCCAGATCATCGGCGTCTCCTCGTCGATGAGAAAGCCGATGGA
>WGBS01000274.1 GCA_015494165.1 Gammaproteobacteria bacterium
ATGAGCGTCGAGCTGACAGGGGCCGAGATCTTCGTCCGCTGCCTCCAGGAGGAGGGCGTGGAGCACGTCTTCGGCTATCCGGGTGGCGCCGTGCTCCACATCTACGACGCCCTCTACCAGCAGGACCGCATCAAGCACATCCTGGTGCGCCACGAGCAGGCGGCGGTGCACGCCGCCGAGGGCTACGCCAAGTCGAGCGGCCGCCCCGGCGTTGTGCTGGTCACCTCGGGCCCCGGGGCGACGAACGCCGTCACGGGCATCGCCGACGCCTACATGGACTCCGTGCCGGTGGTGGTCTTCACCGGCCAGGTGCCGGTGCACCTGATCGGCAACGACGCCTTCCAGGAGGTGGACACCATCGGCATCACGCGCCCCTGCGTGAAGCACAACTTCCTGGTCAAGGACGTGCGCGACCTGGCCGTCACCATCAAGAAGGCCTTCTACATCGCCACCAGCGGGCGTCCGGGGCCGGTGGTGGTGGACATCCCCAAGGACGTGACGGCCAAGAAGGCGCCCTTCCACTATCCGGAGCGGGTGAGCCTGCGCTCCTACAACCCGACCGTGCGCGGCCATCCGGGCCAGATCCGGCGCGCGCTCGAGCTCATCCTCTCGGCCAAGCGCCCCATGATCTACACCGGCGGCGGCGTCATCCTGGACGACGCGGCCGCCGAGCTCACCGAGTTCGCGCACCTGCTCGGCTACCCGGTGACCAACACGCTCATGGGCCTCGGCGGCTTCCCGGGCACCGACCCGCAGTTCGTCGGCATGCTCGGGATGCACGGCACCTACGAGGCCAACATGGCGATGCACAACTGCGACGTGCTCATCGCCATCGGGGCGCGCTTCGACGACCGCGTCACGGGTAACGTCGAGAAGTTCTGCCCGCACGCGCGCATCATCCACGTCGACATCGACCCTTCCTCGATCTCGAAGAACGTCAAGGTCGACATCCCCATCGTCGGCTCGGTGCGCAACGTCCTGCGCGAGATGATCAAGCTCCTGCGCGAGAGCGGGCGCGAGCCGGACCGCGACGCCCTCGCCGCCTGGTGGGAGCAGATCGAGGAGTGGCGGTCCATGGACTGCCTCAAGTACGACCGCGGCGCCGACGTCATCAAGCCGCAGTACGTGATCGAGAAGCTCTACGAGGTCACGCGCGAGCTCGACGTCTACGTCACCTCCGACGTCGGCCAGCACCAGATGTGGACGGCGCAGTTCTACAAGTTCGACCGCCCGCGGCGCTGGATCAACTCGGGCGGCCTCGGCACGATGGGCTTCGGCCTGCCGGCGGCCATGGGCGTGCAGGTGGCGCACCCGGACGCGACCGTGGTGTGCGTCACGGGCGAGGCGAGCGTGCAGATGTGCATACAGGAGCTCTCGACCTGCCGCCAGCACGGCCTGCCGATCAAGATCGTGCTCCTCAATAACCGCTACATGGGCATGGTGCGCCAGTGGCAGGAGTTCTTCTACCAGGGCCGCTACGCCATGTCCTACATGGACGCGCTGCCGGACTTCGTCGCCCTGGCCCAGGCCTACGGGCACGTCGGCATCCGCGTCGACAGGCCGGGCGACGTGGAGGGGGCGCTGCGCGAGGCGCTGGCACGCAAGGACGAGCTGGTCTTCCTCGACTTCCAGACCGACCCCACCGAGAACGTCTACCCCATGATCCCGGCCGGGGCCGGCCAGAACGAGATGATCCTGGTCTGATGCGCCACATCATCTCCATGCTGCTCGAGAACGAGGCCGGCGCCCTGGCGCGCGTCGCGGGCCTGTTCTCGGCGCGCGGCTACAACATCGAATCGCTCACGGTGGCGCCGACGGAGGACCCCTCGCTCTCGCGCCTGACGCTGGTCACGAGCGGCAACGACGAGATCATCGAGCAGATCACCAAGCAGCTCAACAAGCTGATCGACGTCGTCAAGCTGGTCGACCTCACCGAGGGCGGCCACATCGAGCGCGAGATGATGCTCGTGAAGCTGCGCGCGGCCGACGCCACGGCACGCGCCGAGCTCAAGCGCCTGGTGGACATCTTCCGCGGCCGCATCATCGACGTCACCGACCGCACCTACACCGTGGAGATGACGGGCACGGGCGACAAGCTCGACGCCTTCATCGAGGCGGTCGGCCGCCGCGCCATCCTCGAGGTGGTGCGCACGGGCGTGTCGGGCATCGCGCGCGGCGAGAAGGCGCTCAGGCTCTGAATCCGGCGGGCGGTCCGCCCGCCGATCCCGTCTGTGGAGGAAAAAATGAAGGTCTTCTACGAGAAGGACGCGGATCTCTCCATCATCCGCTCGCTCAGGGTGGCGGTGATCGGCTACGGCTCGCAGGGCCACGCTCACGCCAACAACCTGAAGGACTCGGGGGTGCAGGTCACGGTCGGGCTGCGCCCGGGCTCGGGCTCGGCGGCCAAGGCCGAGAAGGCGGGGCTCGAGGTGCGCCCCGTGGCGGAGGCGGTGCAGGGCGCCGATCTGGTGATGATGCTGGTGCCGGACGAGCATCAGCCGCGCGTGTACGCCGAGCAGGTCGAGCCCGGGCTGCGCGAGGGCGCCACGCTCGCCTTCGCCCACGGCTTCAACATCCACTTCGGCTGCATCGAGCCGCGGCCCGATCTCGACGTGATCATGGTCGCGCCCAAGGGGCCGGGCCACCTGGTGCGCTCCACCTACACCCAGGGCGCGGGCGTGCCCTCGCTCATCGCCGTGCACCAGGACGCCACGGGGCGCGCACGCGAGACGGCGCTCTCCTATGCCGCGGCCATCGGCGCCGGGCGCGCCGGCATCATCGAGACGACCTTCCGCGAGGAGACCGAGACCGACCTCTTCGGCGAGCAGGTGGTGCTGTGCGGCGGCGTCACCGCGCTGGTGCAGGCGGGCTTCGAGACCCTGGTGGAGGCGGGCTACGCGCCCGAGATGGCCTACTTCGAGTGCCTGCACGAGCTCAAGCTCATCGTCGATCTCATGTACGAGGGCGGCATCGCCAACATGCGCTACTCGATCTCCAACACCGCCGAGTACGGGGACCTCACGCGCGGGCCGCGCATCATCGACGAGCGCGCGCGCGCCGAGATGCGGCGCATCCTCGAGGAGATCCAGACCGGGCGCTTCGCGCGCGAGTTCATCCTCGAGAACCAGGCGGGCGCGCCGACGCTCAAGGCCATGCGCCGGCTGGCGGCCGAGCATCCCATCGAGCGCGTCGGCGAGCGGCTGCGCGAGATGATGCCCTGGATCAAGGCCGGTCGCATCGTCGACCGCAGCCGCAACTGAGCGCACGGGCCCCGGCGAGGGAAGGCCGCGATGCTCGCCCGCGAGGCGCTGCTGTGGGCCGCGCTGCCGGCGGCCCTGGCGCTGTGGGTGCAGATCGCCGCCCCACACGCGCTGTGGGCGCTGCCGCTGTGGCTGCTGGCCGCGCTCGTGCTCTTCCTCTTCCGCGACCCCGAGCGCGAGGTGCCGCCCCATCCCCTGGGCGTCGTGGCGCCGGCGGACGGGCGTGTGGAGCGCATCGAGGGGGAAGCGGCAGATCCCTTCCTCGAGCGCACTGCGCGGCGCATCGTCATCCGCATGCGCCCGTGGGGGCCCTTCGTGGTGCGCGCACCCATCGAGGGGCGCGTGGTCGAGCGCTGGCTGCGGCCGTGCACCGAGGGCGGCTGCGGGCGGCGCTACGCCATCTGGCTGCAGACCGACGAGAAGGACGACGTCGTGCTGGTGCTCGACGAGCCCGCGCGCTGGCGCCGGCCCGTGTGTCTGACCGGGGTCGGCGAGCGCGTGGGGCAGGGTCAGCGCTGCGGCTACGTGCGCTTCGGGGGACGGGTGGAGGTGTGGGTGCCGCGCAACGCTCGCCTCGACGTGGGCCCCGGCTCGCGCGTGCGCGCGGGCAGCACCATCCTCGCCACGCTGGTGCACGACTGATCGCGCGCGCCACCGGCGCGCAGGTACGGGTTACGGGTTACGGTCGACAGTGTACCGTACACCGTAGCCTGCAACCCGTAACCCGCCCGCTCGCCTCCCGATACCCGTCTCTCGCCTCTGGCCCGCAGCCGGTCGCGGCGGGTGCGGGCCTGTGCTAAGTTGAGGCCATGGAAAAGGAACGCGCACAGCGCAGGCGCGGCATCTACCTGCTGCCGAACCTGCTCACCACCGGCGCGCTCTTCGCGGGCTTCTACGCCATCGTCGCCGCCATGGGGGGGCGGCACCACACCGCGGCCGTGGCCCTGCTCGTGGCGGCGGTGCTCGACGGCCTCGATGGCCGTATCGCGCGCCTGACCGGCACGCAGACCGATTTCGGCGCGCAGTACGACAGCCTCTCGGACGTGATCGCCTTCGGGCTCGCGCCCGCGCTGGTGGTCTACCACTGGGGCCTGGCGCATCTCGCCGCCTACGGCTGGCTGTGGGCCAAGCTCGGCTGGCTCGCGGCCTTCGTCTACGCGGCGTGCACGGCGCTGCGGCTCGCGCGCTTCAACACCCAGCTCGGCGTCGCCGACCGGCGCCACTTCCAGGGCCTGCCGAGCCCGGCGGCGGCGGGGCTGCTCGCGACCCTCGTGTGGATGGCCTCGGACCTGGGCCTCGAAGGGGAGGCCCTGGCGGTGCCCGCCCTGGTGCTGACGCTGCTCGCCGCCGGCCTCATGGTCTCCAACCTGCGCTACCACAGCTTCAAGGAGCTCGACCTGCGCAGCCGCGTGCCCTTCGTGGCCGTGGTCGCCGTGGTGCTCGTGCTCGCCTTCGGCTCCATCGACCCGCCGAAGGCGCTGTTCGCCGCCGCGCTGGTCTACGCGCTCTCGGGGCCGGTCCTGACGCTGGTGGAGGTGCAGCGGCGCCGCCACCGCCGCGCTGCGCGCGAGCGTCTGCCTCGCTAGAGACGAGAGACGGGTATCTCGGGAGGCGAGGGGTGGTGCGCGCTCCGCGCGCGGCCTTCAATCGAGAGAGGCGAGAGGCGAGAGGCAGGAGGCGAGGGGTGGTCCGCCCTTCGGGCGCAGCCTTTTGATCTTCCTGTCTCCTGTCTCCTGTCTCCTGTCTCCCGTTACCCGCACACACGCTCACTCGTCGTCCGGGAGGTCCAGCTCCGGCAGGCCCTCGTCGAAGACGTCGCGCAGGCGCTCGCGCAGCGCCTTGCGCTCGAGGTAGCGCTCGACATCGCGCCAGGCGCGGCCGCGGCCGCCTTCCTCGTCCTCGGCGAGGGGGCGTGCGGACGCCTGCGGGCGCTTCTGCCCGTCGCGCGGTAGCTCGGAGCCCTTGCGCTCGCCCATCGCGGCGCCTGCTGTTCGGGCAAAGGCCGGATCGGTCGCAGGGAAATGCGCGCCGGGAGGCGCGCGGCGCGATATTGTACGCAGCACGGCGGCACGGGGAAGGGGCCGAACCGGCCGGCCGCGCAGTGGTCGTAACGAACAGTGACCGGCCATGAGGGGAGCGCACGACGATGACGTTCGGCATACGCCGCAGCAGGCCGTGGGCATTGCCCGAGCGCGAGGTGACGGACGAGGGGCTGTGGAACGAGCGGCGGCGTTTCCTGCGCCTCGGCGCGGCCGCCGCGGTGGCGGGGCTCGCGCCGCCGGTGGCACGGGCGGCCGGAGTCCCGCGCACGCCGCCGCTTGCCGGCGTGCGCCGCGCGCCGCCGCCGCCCGAGCGTCCGAACACCTGGGAGCAGATCACGGGCTACTGCAACTTCTACGAGTTCGGCACGGGCAAGCGCGATCCGGCGCGCTACGCGGGGCGGCTGCGCACGCGGCCGTGGTCGGTGGTGGTCGAGGGCGAGTGCGAGCGTCCGGGCGAGGTCGGGATCGAGGAGATCCTCCGCTTCCCCCTCGAGGAGCGGATCTACCGCCTGCGCTGCGTGGAGGGCTGGTCCATGGTGATCCCCTGGGTCGGCTTTCCGCTCCGCCTGCTGCTCGAGCGCTTCAAGCCAACCTCGGCGGCCCGCTACGTGGCCTTCGAGACGCTCCACGAGCCCGATCGGATGCCGGGGCAGCGGCGGACCTTCCTCGACTGGCCCTACCGCGAGGGGCTGCGCATGGACGAGGCGGTGCATCCGCTCACGATCCTTGCGGTCGGCCTCTATGGGCGCGTGCTGCCGAAGCCGAACGGCGCGCCGCTGCGCCTCGTCGTGCCCTGGAAGTACGGCTTCAAGAGCATCAAGTCCATCGTGCGCATCCGCCTGGTGCGCGAGCAGCCCCCCACGACCTGGTCGCAGGCGGCGCCGCACGAGTACGGCTTCTACGCCAACGTCAATCCGGACGTGCCGCACCCGCGCTGGAGCCAGCGCTACGAGCGGCGCATCGGCGAGCTGCGCCGGCGCCCGACGCTGCTCTTCAACGGCTATGCCGAGCAGGTCGCGCACCTCTACGCCGGCATGGACCTCAGGCGGTACTTCTAGGGGCGCGGCGGTGGCGGAGGGCAGGCGCACGGCGACGCAGGCGCGGCTGCGCCTCGCACAGCGGGCGGCCTTCGCGGCGGGGGCGCTGCCGCTGGCGCTGGTCGGCTGGCGCCTGTGGCAGGGCGCCTACGAGCCCGATCCCATCGCCGCGCTCGCCGACGAGACCGGCGAATGGGCGCTGCGCGTGCTGCTCGCCACGCTCGCCATGCGGCCGCTCAGGCGCCTCACCGGCTGGCGCTGGCCGCTCGCGGTGCGGCGCACGCTCGGCCTGTGGGCCTTCGCCTGGGCGAGCCTGCACCTCGGCGTCTACGCGGGACTCGACCAGTACGGCATCTGGGCCGAGATCCCGCGCGACGTGCTCGAGCGGCCCTTCGTGCTCGCGGGGTTCGCGGGCTGGCTGCTGCTTGTCCCGCTCGCTGTCACCTCGACACGCGGCTGGATGCGCCGCCTCGGCGCGCGCTGGCAGCGCCTCCACCGGCTGGTCTACGCCGTCGCCGCGCTCGCGCTCCTGCACCAGTGGTGGATCGTGGCGCCGAAGGCGGACCTGACGCGCCCGCTCGTCTATCTGGCCGCCTTCCTCTTCCTCATGGCGCTGCGGCTGCCGGCAGGACGCGTCGCCGCGCGGCTGCGCCGCGCCTGAGGCGCGCGCTCACAGCGTGCGGCCGGCGCGGTCGCGCGCGTACTGCCAGGCGATGCGTCCCGAGCGCGAGCCGCGCCCCATGGCCCATTGCAGGGCTTCGCGCTCGATCTCGGCGCGCGGCTCGAGCGGCGCGCCGAGGCGCGCGAGCCAATGGAACACCGCCTGCAGGTAGGTGCGCTGGTCGAAGGGCGGGAAGGACAGCCACAGCCCGAAGCGGTCGGCGAGCGAAAGCCGCGCGTCCACCGCCTCGTCGGGGTGGATCTCGGTCTCGCGCGCGGTGTCCGCGGCGGGCTCCGGCAGGAGGTGGCGGCGGTTGGACGTGGCGCACACGAGCACCTGCTCCGGCAGCGCCGCGAGCCCGCCCTCGAGCACGGACTTGAGCCCCAGGTAGCCCGTCTCCTCGCCCTCGAAGCCGAGGTCGTCGCAGTAGACGATCCAGCGGCCGCCGGCGTCGGCGAGGCGCTCGACGATGTCCGGCAGGTCGGCGAGGCCGAGCCGGTCGACCGCGACCATGCGCAGGCCCTCGTTGCGGAAACGCGCGAGAAGCCCTTTCACGAGTGTGGACTTTCCGGTGCCGCGCGCGCCCCACAGCAGCATGTTGTTGGCGGGCCGCCCGGCCACAAACTGCGCCACGTTGCGCAGCGCCTCGGCCTTCTGGCGCTCGACGCCGATGAGGTCGTCGAGATCGGCGAGCGCGGGGCGGCGCACGGGCTCGAGGCGCGGGCCGCCCTCGCCGGTGCGCCGCCAGCGCAGCACGAGGGCATGCGCCGGCACGCGGCGGTGCGCGAAGGGCAGGGAAAGGCTCATCGGTCCACGGGCTCCTCTCGTCCGGTGCGGGCCTCCCGCCGCCGTGACGGCGCCGGGGCGGGCGTGACTATACTAGGGGAAACTCTGGTCGAACCGCTGCGCGGATCGACCGGCGCGAAGCTGCTTCGCGGCCGTTTTGTTTTGTCTTGTGACGCCATGCACTTCCATGTGCATGGAACTTTCCGCGGCCTTCGCTGGCCGCGGGGAAGCTCTGAAAAGACGAATTTTTTCAGAGCTTCCAGGG
>WGBS01000275.1 GCA_015494165.1 Gammaproteobacteria bacterium
GACCAATAGTCTGCCAAAGGGCCGCAGACCGCGCAAGGGACCCCCATCGCCTCCGGCGGGCAGGGACGCCCGGAGGCGATGGGGGTCCCTTGCGCGGTCTGCGGCCCTTTGGCAGACTATTGGTCGCCGGATGCGGGGTGGAGCAGCCTGGTAGCTCGTCGGGCTCATAACCCGAAGGTCGCAGGTTCAAATCCTGCCCCCGCTACCAATACCTTGGCAGCGTCCCTTCGAGCGTTTTCACGCGCCGCCCGCGGGGCACAGCGTCAGCGGGACTTGGACGACGGAACAGAGGCCTGGCATTCGATGCCGGGCCTTTTTGTTTGGAATATCAGGCAAGAGATTGAGGGTTAAGGGAAACCTCGCTGGGGCGCCGCCATCTGGGGCGGTCGCGCACGCGCGCGGCAGGGACGGCGGGACCCGTTCGGGGGAGCGCGCGGCGCGGCGGGAGGGCCTCGGTGGGGCGGCGCGCTGAGCGTCGCGAGGCGCTCGCGCGCGCCTGGCCGCAGAACCGCTTCGCCGCGGAGGCGGAGCGGGTCGTCGCCTCGCTGCCGCCCTGGTTCCGGGATCGGGTCGAGAACGTGGCCTTCTTCGTCACGGAGTGGCCGCCCGCCGAGGTGCTGCGCGAGATGGGGATCGACGATCCCCTCGGCCTGCTCGGGCTCTACCGGGGGGTGCCGCTCCCCGAGCGCGGGGGCGGGACCGGCTACGGCCATGGGGAGCTGCCGGACACCATCCATCTCTACCGCCAGCCCATCCTCGCCTGGTGCGCCGAGGAGGGCGAGGACGTCGCCGCCTGCATCCGCGAGACCGTGCTGCACGAGCTCGGCCACTACCTGGGGCTGGACGACGAGGCGCTCGAGCGGCTCGATGGGGGCGGGGGCGGCTGAGCGCGCCGGCGCGTTGCCGCTCCCGCACGGAAAGTGTAAAATTGCGGCATCCCGTGGGATGGCGCCGCGCGAGGGATGCGCGCGGCGAGGGCGACAAGCGCACGCACGAGGGGGCCCCGCACGGGGCCTTTTTCGTGGCGGCGGCGTCGCCCGCCGGCCCGCCCGCAGGGCGGGGCCCGACAAGGGCGCGCTGAGTGGGTGGGCCGTGGGCCCACTTTTTGTTTGAGGCGGACGATGCGCAGGGAGACGGCACTGGAGGCGCTGCTCGAGCCGGCGGTGAGCCGGCTCGGCTACGAGCTCGTGGGCGTGGAGTACCACGGCGGCCGCCGTGCGCTGCTGCGGCTCTACATCGACCGCGAGGGTGGCGTAAGCGTGGAGGACTGCCAGCGCGTCAGCCGCCAGGTGAGCGGCCTCCTGGACGTGGAGGACCCCATCCCGGGGCCGTACACGCTGGAGGTGTCCTCACCGGGGCTGGACCGCCCGCTGTTTCGGGCGGAGGACTTCCAGCGCTTCGCGGGACGCGAGGTGCGCATCCGCACGGACGTGCCCCTGGAGGGGCGGCGCAACTTCCGCGGGGTGCTGCGCGGGCTGCGGGGCGGTGAGGTGCTCGTCGAGGTCGACGGCGCCGAGTTCGCGCTGCCCGTGGAGAGGATCGAGCAGGCGCGGCTCGTGCCCGAGCTGTGAGCGGGCGGGCGGCGCGTTCGGAGGCAGGCAGGCGATGGGCAAAGAGATCCTGAACGTGGTGGACGTCGTCTCGGCGGAGAAGGGCGTCGACAAGGAGGTGATCTTCGAGGCGCTGGAGGCGGCGCTCGCCTCGGCGGCGAAGAAGAAGCACGGGGGCGACATCGACGTGCGGGTCGAGATCGACCGCGACACGGGCGACTACCGCACCTTCCGGCGCTGGGAGATCGTGCCGGACGAGGAGGAGCTGGAGGCGCCGGAGCGCCAGATGCACCTGAGCGAGGCGCGCAAGCGCGACCCCGAGGCCGAGGTCGGCGGCTACATCGAGGAGCCGATGGAGAACGTCGCCTTCGGGCGCATCGCGGCGCAGGCGGCCAAGCAGGTCATCGTGCAGAAGGTGCGCGAGGCCGAGCGCGCGCAGGTGGTCGAGCAGTTCAAGGACCGTGTGGGCGAGATGCTCACGGGCGTGGTCAAGCGCGTCGAGCGCGGCAACGCCTACATCGACCTCGGCGGCAACGCCGAGGCCATCATCCCGCGCGAGGAGATGATCCCGCGCGAGGCGCTGCGCCCCGGCGACCGCGTGCGGTGCTACCTCTACGACGTGCGCTCCGAGCCGCGCGGCCCGCAGCTCTTCTGCAGCCGCACGCGCCCGGAGCTGCTGATCGAGCTCTTCAAGCTCGAGGTGCCGGAGGCGGGCCAGGGGCTGGTGGAGATCGTGGGTGCCGCGCGCGACCCGGGCTCGCGCGCCAAGATCGCGGTCCGCTCGAACGACCCGCGCATCGACCCCGTCGGCGCCTGCGTCGGCATGCGCGGCTCGCGCGTGCAGTCGGTCTCGAACGAGCTCGCCGGCGAGCGCATCGACATCATCCTGTGGGACGAGAATCCGGCGCAGTTCATCATCAACGCCATGTCGCCGGCCGAGGTGGTGTCGATGGTGCTCGACGAGGAGACGCGCACCGCCGACGTCGCCGTGCCCGAGCACCAGCTCTCGCAGGCCATCGGCCGCGGGGGCCAGAACGTGCGGCTCGCGAGCGAGCTCACCGGCTGGCAGATCAACGTCATGACCGAGGCCGAGGCCGCGGAGAAGAGCGAGCGCGAGGCGCAGGCCCTGGTGCAGATGTTCATGGAGCAGCTCGACGTGGACGAGGAGGTCGCCCAGATCCTGGTGCAGGAGGGCTTCTCCAGCATCGAGGAGGTGGCCTACGTGCCGGCGAGCGAGATGCTCGAGATCGAGGAGTTCGACGAGGAGATTGTCGAGGAGCTGCGCAACCGCGCGCGCGACGTGCTGCTCACGCGGGCGCTGGCCGAGGCCGAGCAGAAGAGCGGGGCGCGCCCCGCGGACGACCTGCTCGCCCTCGAGGGCATGGACGAGGAGCTCGCCTACCGCCTCGCCGAGAAGGGGGTGGTCACGCAGGAGGATCTGGCCGAGCTCTCGACCGACGAGCTGGTCGAGCTCGCGGGGATCGACGAGGAGCGGGCCGCCAAGCTCATCATGGCGGCGCGTGCGCCCTGGTTCGAGGAGGCCGCCGAGGAGACGGGCGCGGCGGAGACGGCCGAGGAGGCGGGCGCGCAGCCGGAGGCCGCGGCGGCGGATGCGCCGGCGCAGGAGGCCGAGCCGGCCGCCGCCGGCGAGGGGCGGGCCGCGGTGGGCGAGCCGCAGCCGAGCGGGCAGGGCGGCTGAGGCGGCACGGGACAACAGCGGTACGGGTGAGACGATGCCTGAGGTGAGGGTCAAGGATCTGGCGGCGGAGGTGCGCGTGCCGGTCGAGAAGCTGCTCGAGCAGCTCAAGGAGGCGGGCCTGCCCGCCGAAGGGCCGGAGGCGACCATCAGCGACGAGCACAAGCTCAAGCTGCTCGCCTACCTGCGGCGGACGAAGGAGGAAGCCGCCGGGGCCGAGGCGGAGCCGAAGAAGATCACGCTCAAGCGCAAGACGGTGCGCGAGCTGCGGGTCTCGGGCGCCCAGGGCCGCACCACCAAGACGGTGAACGTGGAGGTGCGCCGGCGCAAGACGTACGTCAAGCGCAGTGTCGTGGCCGAGGAGGAGGCGCGGCGCAAGGCCGAGGAGGAGGCGCGCCGGCGCGCCGAGGAGGAGGCCCGGCGCGAGGCCGAGGAGGCCGCGCGCGCGCAGGCCGAGGCCGAGCGCGCCGCCGAGGAGGCCGCCCGACGTGCCGCGGAGGAGGCCGCGCGCCAGGCCGCCGAGGAAGCGGCGCGCCAGGCGGCGGAGGAGGCCGCGCGCCAGGCGGCCGAGGAGGAGGCGCGGCGCAAGGCCGAGGAGGAGCGCCGCCGCGCGGAGGCGGCGAAGCCGGCCGCCGAGGCCCGGCCCGCCGAGGCCGAGCGCAAGACCAAGTACGGGCGCCAGGAGCTGCACGTCGCCGCGGCCAAGAGCGGCAAGCGGCGCAAGCGCCAGCGCGTGCGCACGAGCGTCGCCGTCTCCACGCAGCCCAAGCACGGCTTCGAGCGTCCCACCGCGCCGGTGGTGCGCGAGGTCGAGATCCCGGAGACCCTCACGGTGGGCGAGCTTGCCAAGCGCATGGCGGTCAAGCCCGCCGAGGTCATCAAGACGCTCATGGGCATGGGCGTGATGGCCACCATCAACCAGTCCCTCGACCAGGACACCGCCACCCTGGTGGTCGAGGAGATGGGCCACAAGGCCAAGCCCGTGCGCGAGGAGGACGTCGAGCAGGCGCTGCTCGCCGAGGCGGCGGTGGAGGCCGAGCCTGAGCCGCGCCCCCCCGTGGTCACGGTCATGGGGCACGTGGACCACGGCAAGACCTCCCTGCTCGACTACATCCGCCGCACGCGCGTCGCCGCGGGCGAGGCCGGCGGCATCACCCAGCACATCGGCGCCTACCACGTCGACACCGACAAGGGCACCATCACCTTCGTCGACACGCCGGGCCACGCCGCCTTCACGGCCATGCGCGCGCGCGGCGCCAAGGTGACGGACATCGTGGTGCTGGTGGTCGCGGCCGACGACGGCGTCATGCCGCAGACGCTAGAGGCCATCCAGCACGCGCGCGCCGCGGGCGTGCCCATCGTCGTCGCCGTCAACAAGATCGACAAGCCCGAGGCCGATCCCGAGCGGGTGCGCAACGAGCTCGCCCAGCACGAGGTCATCCCCGAGGAGTGGGGCGGCGACACGATCTTCGTCAACGTCTCGGCCAAGACGGGGCAGGGCATCGACGAGCTGCTCGAGGCCATCCTGCTGCAGGCCGAGATCCTCGAGCTCAAGGCGGTGCGCAAGGGGCCGGCGCGCGGCGTGGTCCTGGAGGCCAAGCTCGACCGGGGCCGCGGCCCGGTGGCGACCATCCTCGTGCAGCAGGGCACCCTGCGCAAGGGCGACATCGTGCTGTGCGGGCGCACCTGGGGACGTGTGCGCGCGCTCTTCGACGAGAACGGCCGCCAGGTGCAGGAGGCGGGGCCCTCCATCCCGGTCGAGATCACGGGCCTTTCGGGCGTGCCCGAGGCGGGCGACGAGCTCGTCGTCGTCGGCGACGAGCGCAAGGCGCGCGAGGTCGCCGAGCTGCGCGAGCGCAAGTTCCGCGAGGCGCAGCAGGCGAGCCAGCAGGCCGCGCGCCTGGAGGAGCTGTTCTCGCAGATGAAGGAGGGCGAGGCGCAGGCGCTCAACCTGATCATCAAGGCCGACGTGCACGGCTCGGTGGAGGCGCTGCGCGAGGCGCTCGCCAAGCTCTCCACCGACGAGGTGCAGGTGCGGGTGATCGCCGCGGGCATCGGCGGCATCACGGAGTCCGACGTGCACCTGGCGCAGGCCTCGCGCGCCATCATCATCGGCTTCAACGTGCGCGCCGACGCCGCCGCACGCGCCGCCATCGAGTCCTCGGGCGTGGAGGTGCGCTACTACAGCGTCATCTACGACGTCATCGAGGACGTCAAGAAGGCCATCGAGGGCATGCTCGAGCCGGAGGTCAAGGAGCGCATCGTCGGCATCGCCGAGGTGCGCCAGGTCTTCCGCCACCCCAAGTTCGGCGCCATCGCAGGCTGCATGGTCACCGAGGGCGTGGTGCGGCGCGGGCTGCCCATCCGGGTGCTGCGCGACAACGTCGTCATCTTCGAGGGCGAGCTCGAGTCCTTGCGCCGCTACAAGGAGGACGTCAACGAGGTCAAGGCCGGCATGGAGTGCGGCATCGGCGTGCGCAACTACAACGACGTGCGCGAGGGCGACCAGATCGAGGTCTTCGAGCGCGTCGAGGTCGCCCGCACGGTCGACGCCTGAGCCGGGGGGCACGGTGCCGAAGGAATACCCCAGGGCCCGCCGGGTCGGGGAGCAGATCCAGCGCGAGCTGGCCGAGCTCGTGCGCAGCGAGCTCAAGGACCCGCGCGTGGGCATGGTCACGATCATGGACGTGGAGGTGAGCGCCGACCTCGCCCACGCCAAGGTCTACGTCTCCAGCCTCGAGCCGGAGGAGGACCTCGACGCGGCGGTCGCCGCTCTCAACCGCGCGGCCGGCTTCCTGCGCGGGCGCCTCGGGCGGCGGCTGCACATCCGCACCGTGCCCGAGCTGCGCTTCCTGCGCGACGACTCGGTCGAGCGCGGCGTGCGCCTGACGCACCTCATCGACGAGGTGGTGGCGAAGGAGCGCGGAGGCGGGGGCGAGGGAGAAGGCTGAGCACGGGGTCGGCGCGGGGGCCGCGCCGACGGTCGCGGACGGGGAGGTGATGCGAGGCAAGCGCAAGGGTGGATCGCGCCGGGACGTCCACGGCATCCTGCTGCTGGACAAGCCCGTCGGCATGAGCTCGAACCAGGCCCTGCAGGCGGTCAAGCATCTGTACCGGGCGCGCAAGGCCGGCCACACGGGCAGCCTCGACCCCATGGCGAGCGGGCTGCTGCCCATCTGCCTGGGCGAGGCGACCAAGATCTCGGGCTTCCTGCTCGGCGCGGACAAGCACTATCTCGTCACCGTGCGCCTCGGCGTGCGCACCGCCACCGGCGACACGGAGGGAGAGGTGCTGGAGACACGCCCCGTGCCGCCCCTCGGCCCGGAGGACGTCGAGCGCGTCCTGGAGCGCTTCCGCGGCGAGATCGAGCAGGTGCCCCCGATGTACTCCGCGGTCAAGCACCAGGGCGAGCGCCTCTATCGCCTTGCGCGCAAGGGGGTGGAGGTCGAGCGCCAGCCGCGGCGGGTCACCATCCGCGAGCTGCGGCTCGTCGCCCTGCGCCCCGAGGAGCTCGAGCTCGAGGTGCGCTGCAGCAAGGGCACCTACATCCGCACCCTGGCGGAGGACATCGGTGAGGCCCTCGGCTGCGGGGGCCACGTCTCGGCCCTGCGCCGCCTGGGCGTCGAGCCCTTCGACGAGCCGCAGATGGTCACCCTCGAGGCCCTGCGCGAGCGGGCGGCCGAGGGCGGCCCCGAGGCGCTCGACGCCTTCCTGCTGCCGGTGGAGGCGGCGCTGGCAGGCTGGCCCGCGGTGCGCCTCGACGCCGACCTCGCCTACTACGTGCGCCAGGGCCAGCCCGTCCTGGTGCCGCGCGCGCCCACCGAGGGCTGGGTGCGCCTTTACGAGGACGGGCGCTTCCTGGGCGTCGGCGAGGTGCTGGACGACGGGCGCATCGGCCCGCGCCGCCTCCTGCGCACCGCCTGAGGCGCCTTGTGGGGGTCTGGGACGCGACGGTAAAATAGCCGTTTCCCGACACAAGGGCGGATCGGCGAATCGAGCCAGCCAGCACAAACGAACCGGAGCGAGGGAACCATGCCTCTGAGCGCCGAAGAGAAGACCCGCATCGTCCAGGAGTTCCAGCGCGCCCCCGGCGACACGGGCTCGCCGGAGGTCCAGGTGGCGCTGCTTTCGGCCCGCATCGACCAGCTCGGCAAGCACTTCGCCGAGCACAAGCACGACCACCACAGCCGCCAGGGGCTGCTCAAGATGGTCAACCAGCGGCGCAAGCTGCTGGACTACCTCAAGCGCAAGGACGCCAAGCGCTACCAGGAGCTGATCTCGCGCCTGGGCCTGCGCCGCTGAGCGCGTCCCGCGTCATGGTCCATCCCCCGAGGAACGCAAGGTGAAACCCGCAAAGAAGACCTTCCAGTACGGCGATCACACCGTCACCATCGAGACCGGCGAGATCGCGCGCCAGGCCACGGGCGCGGTGCTCGTCAACATGTCGGACACGGTCGTGCTCGTGACCGTGGTCGCGCGCAAGGAGACGGTCGAGGGGCAGGACTTCTTCCCCCTCACGGTCCACTACCAGGAGCGGACCTACGCCGCCGGACGCATCCCCGGAAGCTTCTTCCGGCGCGAAGGAAGGCCGAGCGAGAAGGAAACGCTCACCTCCCGCCTCATCGACCGCCCCATCCGCCCGCTCTTCCCCAAAGGTTTCACCAACGAGGTCCAGATCATCGCCACGGTGCTCTCCTCCAACCCGGAGGTGGACCCCGACATTCCCTCCATGCTGGGGGCGTCGGCGGCGCTGGCGGTCTCGGGCGTGCCCTTCAACGGTCCCATCGGCGCCGCGCGCGTGGGCTACCGCGACGGCAAGCTGCTGCTCAATCCGACCCTGAGCGAGACGCGCGCGAGCGAGCTCGACCTGGTGGTGGCGGGCACCGAGAAGGCCGTGCTCATGGTCGAGTCGGAGGCGCGCCAGCTCCCCGAGTCCGTCATGCTCGACGCCGTCATGTTCGGCCACGAGCAGATGCAGGTGGCCATCGAGGCGATCAAGGCGCTCGCTGCGGAGGCCGGGGTCGAGCCCTGGGACTGGCAGCCGCCGGAGAAGGACGAGCGCCTCGAGCAGGCGGTGGAGGAGGCCGCGCGCGGCGCCATCGAGGAGGCCTACCGCATCGCCCGCAAGCAGGACCGCCTCGCGCGCCTGGCCGAGATCCGTGCGGACGTGATCGCGCGCCTGTGCGGCGGCGAGAGCCCGAGCTGGACCCCGCACCAGGTCAAGGAAGCGATCGAGGCGCTGGAGAAGCGCATCGTGCGCGGGCGCATCCTCGCCGGCGAGCCCCGCATCGACGGCCGCGACACGCGCACCGTGCGCCCGATCACCATCAAGACCGGGCTGCTGCCGCGCACGCACGGCTCGGCGCTCTTCACGCGCGGCGAGACGCAGGCGCTGGTGGTCACCACGCTCGGGACCCAGAAGGACGCCCAGATCATCGACGCCATCGAGGGCAAGCGTGAGGAGCCCTTCATGCTCCATTACAACTTCCCGCCCTACTGCGTCGGGGAGACGGGCATGGTGGGCTCGCCCAAGCGGCGCGAGATCGGCCACGGCCGCCTCGCCAAGCGCGGCCTGCAGGCGGTGATGCCCACCCAGGAGGAGTTCCCCTACGTCATCCGCGTGGTCTCCGAGATCACGGAGTCGAACGGCTCGAGCTCCATGGCGACCGTGTGCGGCACGAGCCTCTCGCTGATGGACGCGGGCGTGCCCATCAAGGCGCCGGTGGCCGGCATCGCCATGGGCCTCATCAAGGAGGGCGAGCGCTTCGCCGTGCTGACCGACATCCTCGGCGACGAGGACCACCTGGGCGACATGGACTTCAAGGTCGCCGGCACGCGCGATGGTGTCACCGCCCTGCAGATGGACATCAAGATCGACGGCATCACGCGCGAGATCATGGACACGGCGCTGGGGCAGGCGCGCGAGGCGCGCATGCACATCCTCGACAAGATGGCCGAGGCGCTGCCCGCGCCGCGCAAGGAGATGTCGGAGTACGCCCCGCGGATCATCACCTTCAAGATCGATCCCGAAAAGATCCGCGACGTCATCGGCCGCGGCGGCGTGACCATCCGCGCCATCACGGAGGAGACCGGCACCGTCATCGACATCTCGGACGACGGCACCGTGCGGGTGGCCTCCAGCGACAAGGCGGCGGGCGAGGAGGCACGCCGGCGCATCGAGGAGCTGACGGCCGACGTCGAGGTCGGCAGGGTCTACGAGGGCCGCGTGTCCAAGCTCATGGACTTCGGCGCCCTGGTCACGATCCTGCCCGGCCGCGACGGCCTCGTGCACATCTCGCAGATCTCGGACGAGCGCGTGCAGCGCGTCAGCGACAAGCTGGCCGAGGGCGACATCGTCCGCGTCAAGGTGCTCGAGGTCGACAAGCAGGGCCGCATCCGCCTCAGCATGAAGGCCGTGGACGAGGACGAGCGCCGCGGCAAGCCCAAGGGCAAGGCCGGCGGCGGCCGCTGACGCCCGCGGCGCCGGCAGCGGCCGCCTGCCGCGCCAGAGGCGGGAGGCGGGTATCGGGAGGCGAGGGTCGGTGCGCGCTGCGCGCGCGGTGTTTTGCGATCTAGCCCGTCTCCCGTGCCCCGTCTCCCGCAAACTGTCGTATGGGAGTGGCTCCCGTCCGCGACCGCCTGCGGCGGCAGAGGCGGGGGGCGGGTATCGGGAGGCGAGGGTTGGTGCGCCCTTTGGGGCGCAGCCTTTCGATCTTCCCGTCGCCCGTCACCCGTCTCCCGCGCACTCCCGCGAAGCGGGCGGGGCTGGAAGCCCCTCCCACAGCCGGGTTGCAGTCTACA
>WGBS01000276.1 GCA_015494165.1 Gammaproteobacteria bacterium
GGGCGCCGACAGGCGCTGCGAGAGCACCACCTGCATGACGTCGCCCTCGACGATGTAGCGCTGGATGCGCCCGACGGCGGCCTCGAAGGCCTCGCGCCCGAAGCTCGAGCGGAAGTCCTCCTCGCGCAGCGGCTCGCCGCTCAACCTCTACCGGGCGCTGCGCACGCTCAACCCCTCGCCCTACCTGTTCTACATGGACCTCGGCGGGTTCCACGTGATCGGCTCCTCGCCCGAGATCCTCGTGCGCCTCGACCGCGGCACCGTGACGGTGCGGCCCATCGCCGGCACGCGCCCGCGCGGAGCCACCGAGGCGGAGGACAAGGCCCTCGAGGCCGAGCTGCTCGCCGACCCCAAGGAGCGCGCCGAGCACCTGATGCTCATCGACCTCGGGCGCAACGACGTCGGCCGCGTGGCCGAGATCGGCAGCGTCGAGGTCGACGAGCGCATGGTGGTGGAGCGCTACTCGCACGTGATGCACATCGTCTCCAACGTGCGCGGCCGCCTGCGCCCCGGCCTCGGCCCCATGGACGTGCTGCGCGCCACCTTCCCCGCGGGCACGCTCACCGGCGCGCCCAAGATCCGGGCGATGGAGATCATCGACGAGCTCGAGCCGGTCAAGCGCGGCGTCTACGGCGGCGCCGTCGGCTATCTCGCCTGGAGCGGGGACATGGACCTCGCCATCGCCATCCGCACCGCGGTGCTCAAGGACGCCATCATGCACGTGCAGGCCGGCGCCGGCATCGTCGCCGACTCGGTGCCGGCGCGCGAGTGGGAGGAGACCATGAGCAAGGGCCGCGCCCTGTTCCGCGCCGCCGCCCTCGCCGCCGGCCTCGAGGCCCCTGCGGGCCGGGAGGGCGCGGCGTGATCCTCATGATCGACAACTACGACTCCTTCACCTGGAACCTGGTCCAGTACCTGGGCGAGCTCGGCGCAGAGGTGCGCGTCTTCCGCAACGACCGCATCACGCTGGACGAGGTCGAGCGCCTCGCGCCCGAGCGCATCGTCATCTCGCCCGGGCCGTGCACGCCGAACGAGGCCGGCATCTCGGTCGAGCTGGTGCGCCGCTTCGCCGGGCGCGTGCCCATCCTCGGCGTATGCCTCGGCCACCAGTGCATCGGCCAGGCCTTCGGCGGGCGCATCGTGCACGCGCGCGAGATCATGCACGGCAAGACCTCGATGATCCGCCACTCGGGCAAGGGCGTCTTCCGCGGGCTGCCGGACCCCTTCGAGGCGACCCGCTACCACTCGCTCGTGATCGAGCGCGAGAGCCTGCCGGAGTGCCTGGAGGTCACGGCCTGGACCGAGCGCGAGGGTGGAGAGACGGACGAGATCATGGGCGTGCGCCACCGCGAGCTGCCGGTGGAGGGCGTGCAGTTCCATCCGGAGTCCATCCTCACGGCGGTCGGCCACGACCTGCTGCGCAATTTCCTCGAAGACTGAGTTTACGGTGTGCGGCGTACGGTGTACGGTAGGAGCCTTCTTCCGCGAACCGTGAACTGCAAGCCGTAACCTCATGGACATGCAGGACGCCATACGGGCGGTGGTCGAGCGCCGTGACCTGACGGGCCCCGAGATGGAGTCCGTCATGCGCCGCATCATGGGCGGCGAGGCGACACCGGCCCAGATCGGCGGCTTCCTCGTGGGCCTGCGCATGAAGGGCGAGACGGTGGATGAGATCGCCGCCGCCGCGCGCGTCATGCGCGAGCTGGCCACGCCCGTGGAGGTCCCGGACCTGCCGCACCTGGTCGACACCTGCGGCACTGGGGGCGATGCCGCGGGGCTGTTCAACGTCTCGACCGCCGCGGCCTTCGTGGCCGCGGCCTGCGGCGCCCACGTGGCCAAGCACGGCAACCGCTCGGTCTCGAGCCGCTCGGGCAGCGCCGACCTGCTGGAGGCGGCGGGCGTGCGGCTCGATCTGCCGCCGGAGGGCGTCGCACGCTGCATCCGCGAGGTCGGGGTCGGCTTCCTGTTCGCGCCCGCCCACCACGGCGCCATGAGGCACGCCATCGGCCCGCGCCGGGAGATGGGCGTGCGCACCGTGTTCAACCTGCTCGGCCCCCTGACCAATCCCGCGGGCGCGCCCAACCAGGTGCTCGGCGTCTTCGACGCCGCCTGGCTCGAGCCCTTGGCGCAGGTGCTCGCGCGCCTCGGCAGTCGCCACGTCATGGTGGTGCACGGCGCGGAGGGCCTGGACGAGATCAGCATCGCCGGCCCGACGGAGGTGGCGGAGCTGCGCGAGGGGCGCATCGAGCGCCGCACCGTGACGCCCGAGGCGCTGGGCGTAAGCCGCGCGCCGCTCGACGGCCTGCGCGTGGACGACGCGCAGGCCTCGCTCGCCCTGGTGCGCCAGGCGCTCGCGGGCGAGCCGGGGCCCGCGCGCGACATGGTCGCGCTCAACGCCGGCGCCGCGGTCTACGTGGCCGGCCGTGCGGGCTCGCTCGAGGAGGGTGTGGCGCGCGCGCTGGAGGCCATGGCGACGGGCGAGCCGCTGCGCCGGCTCGAGCGCCTCGCGGCCCTGAGCCGCGAGCTGGCGTAGCCGGGTGCAGGTGACAGGTTACGGGTCACGGGAGACGGATGACGGGTCACGGTGCAGAGGCCACTGTAAACCGCAACCCGCGACCTGTACCCCGTCTGTGGGAGGGGCTTCCAGCCCCGACCGGGGAGCGCGAGGATCAAAAGGCCGCGCCCGGAGGGCGCACCGCCCCTCGTCTCCCGATGCCCGCCTCTCGCCGCTGCCGCCGCAGGCGGCCGCGGCTCCCACATCCGTGGAGTGTGCGGGAGACGGGTCGCGGGAGGCGGGAAGGAGCCTCCGACCGCGGGAAAGCCCGCAAGCTGTGAGCTGCAGACTGTAAAC